>NZ_VDDC01000027.1:0-60708 GCF_006239215.1 Paracoccus haeundaensis | reverse complement strand
CGCGCAGACCGCCCTGGCCCAGGCCCCGGCGCCGGCCCCCGACCGTCCCGCGGCAGCACCCACGCCGGCCCCGGCACCCGCCGCAGCGCGCAGCGCCAGCGGTCCCGTCGTGCAGGTCGGCGCGTTCGACAGCGACTCCATCGCCAATGGCGAATGGCAGCGGCTGGCGGGGCGCAATGGCGGCCTGTTCTCGGGCAAGTCGCCGGTCATCCAGGAACATCAGTCGAACGGCCGCACCTTCTGGCGGCTGCGGGTCGCGGGCTTTGATTCGCTGTCCGAGGCGCGGCAGTTCTGTTCCGCGCTGCAATCCTCGGGGACCGACTGCCTGGCGCTTGGCGGCTGAGGCCGTGCAGAACGCAACCATTCTGGGCGGCGTCGGCGGTCTGTCCCTGACGCCGGACGAGGCCGCGTTCTTTCGCGAGGCCGACCCCTGGGGCTTCATCCTGTTCGGACGCAATGTCGACTCGCCCGATCAGCTGCGCCGCCTGACCGCGCAGCTGCGCGAGGCCGTGGGCCGCGACTGCGTGATCACCATCGACCAGGAGGGCGGCCGCGTGCAGCGCATGCGCGCGCCCCATTGGACCGACTGGCCGGCGCCGCTGGACCAAGCGCGGGCGGGACCGCAGGCGATGTGGCTGTACTATCACCTGATCGGTCAGGAATTGCGGGCCGTGGGCATCGATTCGAACTGCGCCCCCACGTTGGACGTGGCGCAGGACGGCACACATCCCTTCCTGCGCAACCGCTGCCTGGGCACCGACCCTGACCGCGTGGCCGAACTAGGCCGCGCGGCGGCGGACGGGTTGCTGGCCGCGGGCGTTCTGCCGGTGGTCAAGCACATGCCCGGCCATGGCCGCGCACAGGTCGACAGCCATCACGGCCTGCCCGTGGTCGACGCGACCGAGGCCGAACTGGACGCGGTCGATTTCGCGCCGTTCCGGGCGCTGAACGATCTGCCGATGGGCATGACCGCGCATATCCGCTTTCCGGCGCTGGATGACGGGCCCGCCACGGCTTCGCGCCGGATGATCGGGCTGATCCGCGACCGGATCGGATTCGACGGCCTGCTGATGACGGACGACATCACGATGAACGCGTTGTCGGGGACGCAGGCCGAACGCGCGGCCGCATCCATCGCGGCGGGCTGCGATCTGGTGCTGCATTGCAACGGCACGATCGACCAGATGGCGCCTGTGGTCGAGGCCGCCGGTCCGATGACGCGCGACGCCATGCGCCGCGCCGATGCCGCCTTGGCCCGCAGACAGACGCCGGCACAGACCGACATCGCCGCCCTGACCGATCAGTGGCGGGTGCTGAGCGCTTGACAGGCAGGCGCGGGGGCATGACCCTTTGCGCCCGTGCCAAGGAGGCTTTGTGGCCAGACAGGTTCCCTATCTTCAGCCCGTCGCCGATGCCGATGTCGCGCAGCGGCGCGCGGACGAGGCGCTGATCGTCGATGTCGACGGCTATGAGGGGCCGCTGGACCTGCTGCTGACGCTGGCGCGCACGCAAAAGGTGGATCTGCTCAAGATCCGGGTGCTGGACCTGGCCGAACAGTACCTGGCCTTTGTCGAGAAGGCCCGCGCCCTGCGGATCGAGCTTGCGGCCGACTACCTGGTCATGGCCGCCTGGCTGGCCTTCCTGAAATCCCGCCTGCTGCTGCCCCCCGACCCCGAGGCCGAAGGTCCCTCGGCCCAGGACATGGCCGCCCATCTGGCCTTCCAGCTGGAGCGTCTGGCCGCGATGCGGCAGGCGGCGGCGCAGCTGATGGGCCGCGACCGGCTTGGCCTGTCGCGCTTCGCCCGCGGCGCCCCCGAAACCGTCGCGCGCACCCGCCGCACCCAATGGCAGGCAGGGCTGATCGACCTGATGCGCGCCTATGCCCGGCTCAAGACGCGTGACGAGTTCCGCCCCTATGCGTTCGACCGGCATGACATCTTCACCATGGAACAGGCGCTGGACCGATTGCGGCGGATGATCGGGTTCACCGGCCAGTGGACCGACCTGTCGGTGTTCCTGCCCGATGGCTGGTCGGACGACCCAAAGCGGCGGCGCAGCGCCACCGCCGCGACCTTTGCCGCCTCGCTGGAGCTTGCGCGCCAGGGCCGGCTGGAGATACGGCAGGCGCAGACCTTCGCGCCCATCCATTACCGGCAAAAGTCCCATGACGACCAAAGCTGACCCCACCTCTCCGGCGCTGGATCAACAGGCCCGCATGGTCGAGGCGATCCTGTTCGCGGCCGTGCAGCCGATGAGCCTGCGCGATCTGGCCGCGCGGATGCCGCAGGGATGCGACCCGGCCGCGGCGGTGACCCGGCTGCGCGCGACCTATCAGGAGCGCGGCGTGGTCTTGGAACGCATCGGCGACGCCTATGCCTTTCGGACCGCGCCCGACCTGTCATTCCTGATGCAGACCGAGACTGTGGACACCCGCCGCCTGTCGCGCGCCGCCATCGAGACCTTGGCGATCATCGCCTATCATCAGCCGGTCACCCGGACCGAGATCGAGGAGGTGCGCGGCGTCGCCCTCAGCCGTGGCACGCTGGACCAGCTGATCGAGATGGAATGGGTGCGTGTCGGCCGCCGCCGCATGACGCCCGGCCGTCCCGCGACCTATATCGTGACCGAGGCGTTCCTGGACCATTTCGGCCTGGAATCGGCGCGCGATCTGCCCGGGCTTGCGGAACTGCGCGCCGCGGGGTTGCTGGAATCGCGCCCGCCCGCCGATGGTCTGGGCCTGCCCCTTGTCGGCGGGGATGCGGACCCCGATATCGACCCCGAAGAGTTGTTCGAGGATGAGTAAGCGATGAACGCCAACCAGCTGATCAGCATGTTCACCCGCCTTGTCGCGCGCCGTGCGATGACCTGGGGCATCAACAAGGGGCTGGGCACCCTGTCGCGTGGCAAGACCGGGTCCGGCAAGACGGGTTTCGGCAAGTCGGGGTTGGGCAAGCGCCGCAGCGATGCGCAGATGCAGGACCTGGCGCGCAAGATGCGGACCCTGTCGCGGCTGACGCGTCGCTGAGGCTGGGCTTTCCCCGCGACGCGCGCTAGGGCTGCGCGATGGACAACACCCCTTTCGAGATCTTTCTGGTGGCCACCCCCGGCCTCGAGGCGCCGCTGGCGGCCGAGGCCAAGGTCCTTGGCTGGACCGGCGTGATCCAGCCCGGCGGCGTCGTCATCACGGGCGGCTGGACCGATGTCTGGCGCGCGAACCTGATGCTGCGCGGAGCCACGCGCGTGCTGGCCCGTATCGGCGGGTTCCGCGCCATGCACCTGGCCCAGCTGGACAAGCGCGCCCGCAAGTTCCCTTGGGCGGACCTGCTGCCCCCCGACCTGCCCGTGCGGGTCGAGAGCATCTGCCGCGCTTCCCGGATCTATCATGCCGGCGCTGCGACGCAGCGCATCGAACGCGCCATAACCGAGGAGCTGGGCGCCCCCTTGGCCACGCCGGAGGATCGCGGCCCGTCGATCACCGTCAAGGCGCGGATCGAGGACGACCTGGTGACCTTCAGCCTGGATACGACCGGCGAATCGCTGCACAAGCGCGGCCACAAGGAGGCCGTCGCCAAGGCCCCCATGCGCGAGACCATGGCCACGATGTTCCTGGCCGAGATGGGCTTTGACGGCAGCCAGCCGGTGCTGGACCCGATGTGCGGATCAGGCACCTTCGTGCTGGAGGCTGCCGAGATCGCCCTGGGCCTGCTGCCCGGCCGCAGCCGCGGCTTCGCGTTCCAACGATTTGCGAATTACGACGCAGCTGCATTCGCCAAGATGAACGTTGCACCCGCGCCGCGTGACCTGCCTGTCCGGTTCCTGGGGTTCGACCGTGACCCCGGCGCGATCCGGATGAGCGAGGCGAATGCCGCCCGTGCGGGCGTGACCGCGGTGACGCGGTTCCAGGCCGGGCAGGTGACCGACCTGCAGCGCCCCGACGGCCCGCCGGGCATCGTGATCGTGAACCCGCCCTATGGCACCCGGATCGGCAACAAGGGTCCGCTGTTCGGCCTGCACGGCCAGATGGGCACGGTGCTCCGCGATCGGTTCCAGGGGTGGCGCATCGGCATGGTCACGTCCGAGGCCGGACTGGCCAAGGCCACCGCCCTGCCGTGGAAGGCACCGGGTCCGATCGTGGCCCATGGCGGGCTGAAGGTCCGCCTGTGGCAGACCGGGCCGCTTTAGCGAAACTGCTTGGCCAGCTTCAGGCCCTGACCCTGGTAGTTCGACCGGATCCCCTCGCCGTAAAGGCGCTGCGGGCGGGCACCCATGCGCTCATAGACCAGGCGGCCGACGGTCTGGCCGTGTTCCAGCACGAAGGGCGCCTCGTGGCAGCGCACTTCGAGGACGCCGCGTGCTCCGTGCCCCTCATCCCCGATACCAAAGCCGGGATCGAAGAAGCCCGCGTAATGGACCCGGAATTCCCCGACCATCGCCAGATAGGGCGCCATCTCGGCCGCGTAATCGGCAGGGATCGCCACCGATTCGCGGCTGACCAAGATATAGAAGGCGCCGGGGTCCAGGATCAGGCGGCCCTCGGTCGTGCGCAGCTCGTCCCAGAACTCGGCCACGGGATAGGCGCCGATGCGGTCCAGATCGATCACCCCGCTATGCGGGCGGGCGCGATAGCCGACCAGATCGCCCTGCGCAGGACGCAGATCGACCGAGAAGCCCAAGCCGTGATCGATCAGCACCGGCGCACCGCCCACCAGCGGCTGATCCGCATGCAGCGCGGTCAGATCGGCGTCCGACAGGACGGCCTGACCCCGGCGCAGACGCAGCTGGTTCAGGCGCATGCCGGGCCGCACCAGCACCGAAAAGCTGCGCGGGCAGATCTCGGCGTAAAGCGGTCCGTCGTAACCCTCGGGCAGGCGGTCGAATTCGGTGCCGTCATCGGTCACCAACCGTGTCAGCAGGTCCAGCCGCCCGGTCGATGACTTGGCGTTGGCGACCGCTGACATGCCCGCAGGCAGGGCGATCCGCTCCTGCAGCGGGATCAGGTAGACGCAGCCGCGTTCCAGCACGGCACCGTCGGACAGGTCCATCTGGTGCATCTGGAAATCGGCCAGCCGGTCCGCGATGCGCCGCCCGCGCCCCGCCAGAAAGCTGGCACGCAGGCGATAGGCGGTGCGGCCAAGCCGCAGGTCAAGGCTGGCGGGCTGGATCTGTTCGGACGTAACGGGGGCATCGGCGCGGATGACGCCCTGGTCGATCAGATCGCGGATATCGCTGTCGGGCAGAACGCCATTCATGTCGCAAGCCCCTGATGCGGGTGGGGGATAAGGGAAACGCCCACCCTTGGAAAAGGATGGGCGTTTTCGGAATGGTCGGGCCGGAGAGATTCGAACTCTCGGCCTTCCGCCCCCCAGACGGACGCGCTAACCAGGCTGCGCCACGGCCCGACGCGCATGCTATAAAGCGATCCGGCAGGCCAGCACAAGGGCCTGGGCGCGGAAAACTTTGACAAATCGCATGCGGGGATCAGGACAGGCTCAACATGGCCTGCGCCAGCCGCATGACGGCAGGCTTGGCCCGCGGCCAGCGTCGATCGGCGGGTGAAATCTGCTGCAGATGACGCGCCATATCGCTGAGGCGTGCCAGCCAGACGGGCGGTTGCGACGGAGGGCTGACAGGGGCGATGCGCGCGGGTGCGGGGGCAGGGGGTGCCGTGTCCGATTGCGGAGAGAGCTGCTGTGCGCCCCGCCTGCGGACGGATTGTCCGCGGTCGGTGGCGATCTGGCGAATCGCTCCGCGAATCGTCAGCCCGTCGTCGCGCAGCAGGGCACAGATGCCCGCTGCCATCTCGACATCGGCGGGGCGATAGTAGCGTCTGCCGTCGGGGCGCTTCATCGGCTTCAGCGCCGAGAATTGCGTCTCCCAATAGCGCAGGACATGCGGCGCGACGCCGATCAGGGCCGCCACCTCTCCGATCGACCGGAATGCCTCTGCGCCTTTCGCCATGGGGTCGGGCCGGGGCTATCGCTTGTTTCCGGCTGCCACGCGATCCTTCATCAGGTGCGAGGGCCGGAAGGACAGCACGCGGCGGGGCGTGATGGGCACCTCTTCGCCGGTCTTGGGATTGCGGCCGATCCGCTCGTTCTTGTCGCGCACCGAAAAGGTGCCGAAGGACGAGATCTTGACCTGCTCTCCCTGCACCAGCGCGTCCGAGATGTGGTCCAGCACGCTTTCGACCAGCTGTGCCGATTCGTGACGGGACAGGCCGACGTCACGGAATACCGCTTCGGCCAAGTCCATCCGGGTCAAGGTCTTGTCGCCCATGATTGATCCTCTTGAATGCGGGAAGGATGGTTCGAATTCCCATGGCTGTCAACGAGGCCCGCGGGGAAATCGTTCCCCGCCCGATACTTGTCATGTGCCGGCACGCCCTTGGACAGGGCTGGGCGATTGATTCCGGCGCGATGCTTCCCATCTGTTGAGGACACAGGATAGCGATGGAGGACAGGATGGCAGGCGGATGGGCCCGCGACGACGCGGTAAACGACCAGATCGATGTCAGCACAGCCGAGGCGATCGCCCGCGCCCGGCTGGCCGCGTCGCGCCGTCAGGTGGGCGACAGCGCACGGGTCTGCGCGGAATGCGACGAACCGATCCCCGAGGCACGCCGCGCCGCGCAGCCCGGGGTGCAGCTGTGCGTGGGCTGTCAGTCGGGCCATGATCGCGCAAGACGGCCCGCGGGCGGGATGAACCGCCGCGCCAGCAAGGATGCGTTGTTGAAATAGTCTACCAGCGCAGGACGACCGCGCCCCAGCTGAGACCGCCGCCAATCGCCTCGGTCACCAGAACCTGGCCCGGCGCGAACCGACCCTGGCCATCGGCGACGGACAGGGCCAGCGGGATCGACGCGGCCGAGGTGTTGCCGTGATCGGCCACGGTCAGCACGACCTTGTCCAGCGGCAGCTGCATCTTCTGCGCGGTGGCGGTGATGATGCGCATGTTCGCCTGGTGCGGGACCAGCCAGTCAACGTCGGCAGGCGTCAGCCCGGCACGGTCCAGCGCGGTATGCGCCGTCTTGGCCAGCTTTTCGACCGCGTGGCGGAAGACGAGGTTGCCCTGCATCCGCAGCTGGCCTGCCGTTCCGGTGGAGGACACGCCGCCATCGACATACAGAAGCTCGCGATAGGTGCCGTCGCTGTTCAGGTCGCTGGCCAGGATGCCTCGGTCATCGCTGGTGCCCGCACCGTCCTCGGCCTGCAGGACGACCGCGCCGGCGCCGTCGCCGAACAGCACGCAGGTGCCGCGGTCGGTCCAGTCCATGATCCGCGAGAAGGTCTCGGCCCCGATCACCAGGATGCGGTCGGCCTGGCCCGCGCGAATCATCGCGTCCGCATTGGCCAGCGCAAAGACGAAGCCCGCGCAGACGGCCTGCACGTCATAGGCAAAGCCGCGCTTCATCCCCAGACCGGCCTGGACCATGGTCGCGACGGCCGGAAAGGTGAAGTCGGGGGTCGAGGTCGCCAGCACGACACCGTCGATGTCGTCAGCGGTCATGCCTGCGCGGTCCAGCGCGGCCTTGGCGGCGCGGATGGCCAGGTCGCTGGTGGTCTGGCCCTCGGCCGCGAAGTGGCGACGCTCGATCCCGGTGCGAGAGCGGATCCATTCGTCGGTGGTGTCCAGCTTGTCCTCGAACCAGCTGTTCTCGACGATGCGTTCGGGCAGGTAATGCCCGGTGCCGCAGATGACCGAACGACGCGTCACGACGATGCTCCTGTATCGGTGGCGCTGGCGGATGCCGCGGCACCTTGGGCCACACGGGCGGCCAGGCGGTCCTGGAAACCCGATTTGGCCAGGGTGAAGGCCAGCTTGATGGCTGCGGACACGCCGGTCGCATCGGCGGAGCCGTGCGATTTCACGACCGTGCCGTTTAGGCCCAGGAAGATGCCGCCGTTCACGCGGCGCGGGTCGATCCGCTTCTGCAGGCGCTTGAGCGAGCTCATGGCCAGGACGGCCGCAAATTTTGACATGATCGAATTCGAGAAGGCGTCCTTGAGGAAGTCGCCGACCAGCTTGGCCGTGCCTTCCCCGGTCTTCAAGGCGACATTGCCGGTGAATCCGTCGGTGACGATCACATCCACGCGGTCGGACGGCAGATCGCCACCCTCGACGAAGCCGACATAGGTATAGCTGCCGGCGGCGGCCTGCTCGATCATCTCGTGGGCCTGCTTCAGTTCGGCGCGGCCCTTGTGTTCCTCGGTGCCCACGTTCAGCAGGCCGACGCGCGGCATGGGCAGGCCCAGGCCGTTGCGCGCATAGGATGCCCCCATCAGGGCATATTGCAGCAGGTCATGCGCATCGGCGCGGATGTCCGCGCCCACGTCCAGCATGATGTTGAACCCTTGGGGGTTGCGCGACGGCCACAGGCAGGCGATGGCCGGCCGGTTCACGCCCGGCAGCTTGCGCAGGCGCAGCATCGACAGCGCCATCAGCGCGCCGGTGTTCCCGCAGGACACGGCGACCTGCGCCTCTCCGGCCTTGACCGATTCCAGCGTGGACCACATCGACGTGCCCTCGCTCTTGCGCAGGACCTGGCTGGGCTTGTCATGCATCGTCACCACGCCCGCGGCATGGCGGATGTCGCAGCGACCCGCCAGCACCTTGCGGCGCGCGATCAGGCCCGCAAGCTCTGCCTCGTCGCCATGGACGATGAAGCGGATCTCGGGGTTCTTCTCGGCGCTTTCGGCCATGCCTGCGACGACGACGGCGGGGCCGCGGTCGCCACCCATGGCGTCAACCGATATCACCACGCTGCCCCCGGATTCGGGGACGCGCGGTGTCGGCGTGCTCGCGGAGGGGACGGACATCAGGACGGGCGCGCCGGAATCAGGCCGCGTCGTCGTCCAGGTCGATCTCGTTCGCCTTCGCGATCACTTCGCGGTCGGCGTAGTGGCCGCAGGACGGGCAGACGTGATGCGGGCGCTTCAGCTCGCCGCAGTTGGAGCATTCGTTCGGGTTGCCCGCGACCAGCGCATCATGCGCACGGCGCATGTTGCGCTTGGACCGGGTTACGCGATTCTGAGGGACAGCCATGTCACCACCTCGGTTGTCAGGGTGCGGCGCCAGAACGCGATCACACCAGATTTGAATTCGTAAATGAACCGCGCAGATACGCCATGACGACCGCGCCCGCAAGCCCCGAAGGCCAGGGGACGGCCGCAAACGCACCGCACATGGCCCCCCTTTGCCGCGAACGGGCCGCGATTGCGCCCCCCGGCGGCGGGATCGGGCGCATTTCGCGGCCACCTGTGGCCCGATGGCCACGCAGCCCGGGTCAGGATTCGTCGTCCTTGCCGCCCAGCAGCTTGTCCAGCCCGGCAAAGGGACGCCGTGTGTCGCCGGCGGCATCGTCGTCGGCCGCCGCGGCCTGCGGCAGGCTTGCCCCCTCGGCCCGCGGATAGGCGGGCAGGGCCAGCGACAGGGCCTCGACCATGATCGCGGTCAGGTCGATGAAGTTGCCAAGGGGTTCCAGCGTCTCGTCCGGCATCTCGATCTCGTCGCCCTCGGGGGCGGCCACATGCGGGGAGAACTGGATGCGGACCGGTTCCGAGATATCGGTGCGCACGGGCTTCAGCGTGATGACGCAGGGTTGCGTCACCCGCGCGGCCAGCGTCGCCGTCAGCAGCCAGCTGTCGGTGCCATGCGCGCGCAGCGTGCCGCGAAAGTCCAGGCGCGTCAGTGCGTCCAGTCCCAGCTCGGCCGCCAGGGCCTCCCGCACGCCTTCGTCTGGGCGCAGGTGAAAGGTCGTCGGCGCGTTCGGGTTCAGATGCGCGACGCGCA
The DNA here is from genome assembly GCF_006239215.1 of Paracoccus haeundaensis. Lineage (NCBI taxonomy): Bacteria > Pseudomonadati > Pseudomonadota > Alphaproteobacteria > Rhodobacterales > Paracoccaceae > Paracoccus > Paracoccus haeundaensis. The sequence goes on along the minus strand of NZ_VDDC01000027.1, from coordinate 50,919 downwards.
GCCGCTGCGGATGCGATTCGGGGGTGATCATGTCGGACCTTTGTCGATGCGGCGCGGGGCGCGTGACCCCGAGGATTGATATTCTTGAGCAGGGTGGCCGAGTTTGCTAGGCAGGGCGGGCCGCGTCAACCGCCCCAAGGAGGGAACCCGCCCATGTCCGCCATCAGAAGCCTGATGACACTGGCGTTTCTGGCTGTCCTCGGGCTTGCCGCCTGTGCACCCATCGAACGGAACCACGGATACGTCCCCCCCGATCTGGAACTGGCGCAGGTCGTGCCGGGGCAGACCACGATGGAGGAACTGCCCGGTCTGATCGGTCGCCCGTCGGCCCAGGGCCTGCTGACGGGGTCCGGCTGGTACTATGTCGGATCGCGCTTGCGCCGCCTCGGCCCAGCCGCCCCGCGCGAGATCGACCGCAAGGTCGTCGCCATCTCGTTCGCGCCCACCGGCGTGGTCAGCAATGTCGAGACCTTTGGCCTGGAACGCGGCCGCGTGGTCAGCCTGTCGCGCCGCGTGACCGACGGCAGCGTGACCGACATCTCGTTCATCGGACAGCTTCTGGGCAACCTGGGCAACTTCCAGGCCGGCGATTTCGTCGACTGACGGCGCGGGCCGCGTGCGGTCGCCTAGACCGCGCCGGCCAGCTGCTCCGCCAGACGGTGCAGGTCGTCGCGATGCCCGGTGCGCCCCGACGGCAGGTCCGGGTCCGACGTCATCGCGATGGACAGCGCCGGCTGGCGTCGCGTCGCGGGGAACACATAGACCATCTGCCCGCCATAGCCCCAGCCATAGCGCACGTCCCGCCCGGCCATCCGCCCCAGGAACCAGCCATAGCCGTATCCCTGGCCGCTGAAGATGCTGGAGGTGCGGCGCCGCCAGCTTTCGTCGATCCAGGCCGCGGGGACGACCTGTCGCCCGCCGGCCCGACCGTCCCGCGCGTATGTCGCACCGAAGGCCAGCAGCGACCGGGTGCTCATCGCCATCTGGTTGCCGCCCAGATAGATGCCCTGCGGATCGCGGTCCCATCCGGTGATGCGAAATCCGGGAATGGGCGACAGCCAGTCGCGTGCGACGTCCAGCAGCGGGCGGCCGGTGACGCGGGTCAGGATCGCCGCGACCAGATGCGTGGATGCGGTCGAATACTGCATCCGCGTGCCGGGATCCTGGACGAAGGGCGCGGCCAGCGCGCTGCGCACCCAGTTCGGGCTGCTGACCCATCGGCCGTAATTCTGTCCCGACTGGCGTTCCAGCCCGGCCTGCATCGACAGCAGGTTGCCCAGGGTAACGCGCGCCAGCCGCGGGTCGGCCGATGCGGGCAGGTCGCTGCGCAGCAGCGGTGCGATGGGCTGATCCGCGCTCTCCAGCAGGCCGCGGCCGATGGCGATGCCCGCCAGCGCCGACACCACCGATTTCGACGCCGACTTGATGTTCGTCGGGCTGTCCGGCGTAAAGCCGTGATAGCCTTGGGCCGCCAGTTCCACCCCCTGTCCGCCGTCGTCCTGCCACAGGGCGATGGCGCGCAGGGGCGGCATCGATCCGGCTTGCGACAGCAGGGGGGCCAGGCTGGCGCGGGCGATGCGGGGGGCTGCCAGCAGGGGCAGGGCGGCGGCGGTAAGGATCAGGGCGCGTCTTTTCATGCGCACAATATGGGGCGGGGGGCCGGGCATGGGCAATCACGCTTGCGTGGGCACGGCGCGGGCTTTACCGCTTGGCCAGCCAATTCGGAAAGGCCCGACCATGAGCGCGCTGGATGATCTTGCCCCCGTCCCGTTCCACGACGCGGATGCGCCGCAGCGGGCGCGGATGCTGTCGCGGCTGGCGGATACCGAGCTGACCGTGGCCCTGCTGCGCGAGCCGGTGCATGACCAGGTCGAGTTGCAGATCTTCGATCTGGACGGGGCGCGCGTCGCTCTGGCCTGCGATGCCGAGGATCGGCTGGCGGATTTCTTCGGCCATCCCGTGGCTTACGCGGCGCTGCCCGGTCGGGTGCTGGCGGGACTGCTGAACGCGGACGGAGCGGGGTTGCTGGTCAATCCCGGCCACCCGTCCGAGATGCTGCTGGACAGCGGCATGCTGGATTGGCTGACCGGTGCGCTGGACGCCGCCCCTCAGGAGGGCCAGGCCCGGCTGCGCCTGACCGCGCCCGACCCGCAGGTGGCGCAGGCCTTGGCGGATCCGCTGGCCGAACGGCTGGCCGACCTGCGCGGACTGGTCGCAGGCGCGGCGCTGGTCGGCGCGTCGGGGGACGGTGCCGGGCATCTCCTGGTCATCACCGGCGCGCCCGTCGATCGCCAGCCGGCCATCGCCAAGGCCCTGGCCGAGGCGCTGGCGTTCCTTCCCGCCCAGCCCGGCGGCGTCGACATCAGCTTTTCGGACGCGCCGCCCCCGGCCGGTGCACTGCTGTTCGACCTGACGCCCCCCGCGCCCGAGGAACCGGCACCGCGCCCGAAAGGCCCCCCGATCCTGCGCTGACCGGGCAAGTGCGGTTGCGTTGGGGGGTTCAACCTGCGATTAAACCGCATGCAGATGCGTCACAAAGCCCTTTCCGTCCATCTTTTGACCGCCACCGGGGCCGTTCTGGCCATGCTGGCCATGCTGGCCGCCGTGCAGGCGGACTGGGCGCTGATGTTCCTGTGGCTGGTGGTGGCCTTCGTCGTCGACGGCATCGACGGCCCGCTGGCGCGACGTTACGACGTCAAGAAGAACTGGCCCGCCTATGACGGCGTGCTGATGGACCTGATCATCGACTATCTGACCTATGTGTTCATCCCGGCCTTTGCGCTGTTCCAGTCGGGGCTGCTGTCGGGCTGGACGGGCTGGTTCGCGATCATCGTGATCGTGTTCACCAGCGTCGTCTATTTCGCGGACACGCGGATGAAGACGCGGGACAATTCCTTCGCGGGCTTTCCCGGCTGCTGGAACATGGTCATCCTGGTCCTGTTCGCGGTCAAGCCGCACTGGACCATCATCCTGCTGATCGTCACGGCGTTGAGCGCCGCGATGTTCACCAACATCAAGTTCATCCACCCCGTCCGGACCAAGCGCTGGCAGGCGATCTCGTTGCCGGTGGCGCTGGCTTGGGTGCTGTTCGCGGGCTGGGCCGCGGTGGTCGACTTCCACCCGGAAAGCTGGGCGAACTGGGGTCTTGTCCTGACCTCGGCCTGGCTGCTGGTGGCCGGTGGCGCGCAGCAGATGATCCCGGTACGTCGCCGCCGCCGCCCTTAGGCCGCGCGCAGCCGTCCGGTCAGCCGCCGCAGCAGCGCACGCAGGGTTCCGCCGTGGCGCGTGGCGTTCAATGCGCCGATCTGATGGGGCAGCAGGAACAGCCCGGCAGTGGGACGCGGCGCACGGCGCGCCATCGCCCGGCCGGCGTCGTCAAGATACAGTCCGTAATAGGCAAGCATGGGGGTGGTCCTTTCGCAGATCCTGACCCCTATGTTGGCGCTATCAGCCCGGCAGGCAACCGCCTGGCTGGTCAATGCTGCGTTGCAGCATCCGCATGGCGGGTCGAGCGCAGGTCGAACAGCCCGAAGGCCGCGACGACCAGGAAGCACAGTCCCGGCACCACATAGGACAGCGCCGCGCCGTGGGAATCCATGACCGCGCCATGGATCAGCGGCACGGTCGCACCGCCCAGGATTGCCATGACCAGACCCGCCGCACCGAACTTGGTGTCATCGCCCAGGCCGTGCAGCGCGATGCCGTAGATGGTGGGAAACATCAGCGACAGGCAGGCCGATACGGCGACCACCGCCCAGACGCCCGCCAGCCCCGGCCCGGTCGCCGCGAACAGGCACAGGCCCGTCCCCGCCACGGCCATCACCGTCAGCAGCGCCGCGGGGCGGATCACGCCCATCACGCCAACCATCACGAAACGGGCGATCAGGAACACGATCAGGCTGGCCTGCAGGTACCATCCGGCCTGTGCCTCGGTTCCGCCGATGGCGGCGATCACGTACTGGATGGTGAAGGTCCAGACGCAGGTCTGGGCAGCCACGTTGAAGAACTGCGCCAGCACGCCGAACACGTAATGCCGGTTCGACAGCAGCCGCCGCAGCGTCGGTGCGAACTGAACGCGGGCGGCGTCGGGGGCGATGGATTCGCGGTCGGTCGGGATGCGCAGGAAGGCGATGGCGATCCAGATGACCAGCAGCACGAAGGCCAGCCCGACATACGGCGTCATGACCGCGGACAGTTCGGCGCGCTGGATCTGCTCCAGCGTCGCGGCGGGCATGGCGGCGCGTTCGGCGTCGGTTGCCGGGTTTAGACGCGGCAGGATCAGCGTCGCGGCCAGGAACACGCCGATGTTCGTGCCGACCGGGTTGAAGGCTTGGGCCAGGTTCAGGCGGCGCGTGGCATTGCCCTCGGGGCCCATCGCGATGACGAAGGGGTTGGCCGAGGTCTCTAGGATCGACAGCCCCCCCGCAAGCAGGAATAGCGCGGCCAGAAAGTACCCGAAGGTCATGGCCTGCGCCGCCGGATAGAACAGGAAGGCGCCCGCCACCGCGCAGCCCAGGCCCGTCAGGATGCCGGTCTTGTAGGAGAAGCGCCGGTTGATGAAGGCCGCGGGCAGGGCCAGCAGGAAATAGGCCCCGTAATAAGCGAACTGGACGAAGGACGCCTGCAGCGTCGACATCGAGAAGATGCGCGAAAAGACCTGGACCAGCGGGTCGGTCATGTTCGCCGCGATCCCCCAGGCCGCGAAGCAGGTCACCAGCAGCGCGAAGGGCAACCGCATTCCGGGATGGACGAAGGGGGGCTTTGGCATCGGGGTTCTCCTGCGCGGACCGGCGCCGTTTGGCACAGATCGTCCGCGCGGACCACCGCGAATGAAAAGGGGGGCGGTTCCCCGCCCCCTGGTCGCGTCGCTGTCGCGGGCGTTATTCGTACTTGCGGATGTCGCCGGATTTCAGGCGGCCCAGATAGCGGTTCATCTCGGCCTTGACGACGGGCATCAGCAGGTACAGCGCGATGATGTTGGGGATCGCCATCGCAAAGATCATCGCGTCAGAGAAGTCGATGACCGGGCCCAGGCTGGCCGAGGCGCCGATGACCACGAACAGGCAGAAGATGATCTTGAAGATCAGCTCCTTGGTCTGGCCCTCTCCGAAGAGGAAGGTCCAGGCCTTCAGCCCGTAATAGCTCCACGAGATCATGGTCGAGAAGGCGAACAGCACCACCGCCAGCACCAGCACATAGCGGAACCAGCCGAACGCGCTGCTGAAGGCATCCGACGTCAGGGCAACGCCCGTGTTGCCGGTCACGGTGCGGATCTGGTCGCCCGCCTCGTTCAGGACGAACATCCCGGTCGTGGGGTCGGCGATCAGCTGCCCGGTGATGATGATCACCAGCGCGGTCATGGTACAGATGACGACGGTGTCGATGAACGGCTCCAGCAGCGACACGAAGCCCTCGGTCACCGGCTCCTTGGTACGCACGGCGCTGTGGGCGATCGCGGCGGAACCGATGCCGGCCTCGTTCGAGAAGGCGGCCCGGCGGAAGCCCTGGATCAGGGCACCGATGGCCCCGCCCACGACGCCGTCATTGGTGAAGGCGCCCGCGAAGATCTGATAGAACGCCTGGCCGATCATGTCATAGTTCATGGCGATGATGATCAGCGCCGTCCCGACGTAGAGCGCGGCCATGAAGGGCACGATCTTCTCGGTCACGCTGGCGATGGATTTCAGGCCGCCGACGATGACCAGGAACACGATGATCGCCATCACCACGCCAGTGATCCAGCCGGGATAGTCGCCCACCACGTTGATCAGCTGGGCATGGGCCTGATTGGCCTGGAACATGTTCCCGCCGCCAAAGCTGCCCAGGATACAGAAGATCGCGAACAGCACGGCCAGGATGCGCCCGCCCGGCAGGCCGCGTTCGGCGAACCCCTTGACCATGTAGTACATCGGGCCGCCCGACACGGTGCCGTCCGCGTATTCGTTGCGGTATTTGACGCCAAGCGTGCATTCGGTGAACTTGGACGCCATGCCCAGCAGGCCCGCCAGGATCATCCAGAACGTGGCGCCCGGCCCGCCGATGCTGACGGCCACCGCGACGCCCGCGATGTTGCCCAGGCCCACGGTGCCCGACAGGGCGGTGGTCAGCGCCTGGAAGTGGCTGACCTCTCCGGCGTCGTTCGGGTCGGAATAGTCGCCCCGGACCAGGGCGATGGCATGGCCGAAGGCGCGCAGCTGGATCACCCCGAAATAGAGGGTGAAGGTCGTGGCCGCGATGACCAGCCATCCCACGATCCAGGGAAAGCTGGTGCCGGGAAAGTTGGAGAAGATCAGGCTGACGAACCAGCCCGTGGAATTGGCAAAGACCTGGTTCACGGTTTCGTCGATGCCCTGGGCCGCGGCGGGGCCTGCGGCCAGTGCCGCGAGGGCCGCGGCTGTGATGCGTGTTCTCATTGCTCTTGTCCCTGTTGGTTGGCCGGTCACGGCACGATGACCACGGGCACCGGCGCGACCTGCGCCAGCGTCGCCGCGACCGATCCGAAGATGCGCGAGGCAAAGCCCGAATCGCCCATCCGGCCGATGAAGATCATCGCCGCGCCCTCATCCTTGGCGATGCGGCACAGCGTTTCGGCGATGTGGCCGTATCGCAGCGTGGTCGCGCAGGGGATGCCCGCGTCCTCGACCCGCTTGACCATGGGGGTCAGGATGGCGGCTTCGGCGCGCTGCAGCTCCTCCTTGCGGCGGCGGTGTCGTTCCTCGACCTCGCTTGGCGTCAGGAAGCTGTAGGGCGACCATTCCAGAACATGCGCGATGAGGATGTGGTCGCCCTGCGCCTGCGCGCGCGAGATGGCAAAGTCCAAGGCGCGGATCGAGGCATCGCTGCCGTCGAAACCGACGACGATCTTGCGTGACATTCGTTGCCCTCATCTGTTGGTTGTCGTTTTTCGTTGTCGTGATCAAAGGATAGGCAGGCTTGCCGGGCGGGGCCAGACATAAATGTGTCGCTACAATGGCAAAGGTCGGAACTGCCTTGCGGACGGGCGGTGTCGATCAGGGGTTTTCAAGGTGCGCGCGGGGGGGCATATTCGCGGCCATGACCCGGATGCGCCACATCGCCACCGCCCGCACCGCGCCCCACGGCGCGCGTCTGGCCGTGCAGCTTCGCGGTCTGCTGCTTCTTACGCTGCGCTGAGCGGGTCTTCCGGGCCGCCGCTCAGACAGGTCAGCGCCCGGGAAACCCCACAGGACCACGTAAGAAGGACCAAGCCAATGACCGAACAGAACCGCGTCGTGATCTTTGACACCACGCTGCGCGACGGCGAACAGTCGCCCGGCGCCACCATGTCCCATGCCGAAAAGATGGAAATCGCCGCCATGCTGGACGAGATGGGCGTGGACGTGATCGAGGCGGGCTTTCCCATCGCCTCGGAAGGCGATTTCGCCGCCGTGTCCGAGATCGCGAAACAGTCCAGGAACAGCGTGATCTGCGGCTTGGCCCGCGCCCAGCTGCCCGATATCGACCGCTGCTGGGAGGCCGTGAAGCATGCCCGCCAGCCGAGGATCCACACCTTCATCGGCACCTCGCCGCTGCACCGGGCGATCCCGAACCTGGACATGGACCAGATGGCGGACCGCATCCACCAGACGGTGACCCATGCGCGCAACCTGTGCGACAACGTGCAATGGTCGCCCATGGACGCCACCCGGACCGAGCATGATTACCTGTGCCGGGTGGTGGAGATCGCCATCAAGGCCGGCGCCACCACGATCAACATCCCTGACACGGTGGGCTATACCGCGCCGCGCGAAAGCGCCGCCCTGATCGCCATGCTGCTGGAACGCGTGCCCGGCGCGGACCAGATCATCTTTGCCACGCATTGCCACAATGACCTGGGCATGGCGACCGCCAACGCCCTGGCCGCGGTAGAGGCCGGTGCCCGCCAGATCGAATGCACGATCAACGGTCTTGGCGAACGCGCCGGCAACACCGCGCTGGAGGAGGTGGTGATGGCGATGCGGGTCCGCAACGACATCATGCCGTTCCGCACGGGCATCGACACGACCAAGATCATGGGCATCTCGCGTCGCGTGGCGGCCGTGTCGGGCTTTCCGGTGCAGTTCAACAAGGCCATCGTCGGCAAGAACGCCTTCCTGCACGAATCCGGCATCCATCAGGACGGCGTGCTGAAGAACGTCGAGACCTTCGAGATCATGCGCCCCGCCGATATCGGCCTGACCGAGAACAACATCGCCATGGGCAAGCATTCGGGCCGCGCCGCGCTGCGCGCCAAGCTGGCCGATCTGGGATACGAGGTCGGGGACAACCAGCTGAAGGACATCTTCGTGCGGTTCAAGGCCTTGGCCGACCGCAAGAAGGAGGTCTATGACGACGACATCGTGGCCCTGGTCCTGGACGCCGCCGCCAACACGGCGGAGGATCACTTGCAGGTCAAGCACCTGCGCGTCGTCTGCGGCAGCGACGGCCAGTCCGCCGCCCTGACCATGATCGTGGACGGGGTCGAGAAGCGGGCCGAGACGACCGGCGACGGGCCGGTCGATGCGTGCTTCAATGCGGTGCGGGAAATCTTTCCGCACGACGCGCGGCTGCAGCTGTACCAGGTCCATGCCGTGACCGAGGGCACCGATGCGCAGGCCACCGTCAGCGTCCGCATGGAGGAGGAGGGCCGCATCGTCACCGGCCAGGCCGCCGATACGGACACGATCCTGGCCTCGGTCAAGGCCTATGTGGGGGCGCTGAACCGGCTGATCCTGCGCCGCGCGATGACCGGTCGCGACACTGACGCCAAACAGATCAGCATGTATTCGCACTAAGGCGCGCGGGGGGCATCGTGTCCCCCCGGCACCACCCCGGCGAGAAATGCCGCTGTCGGCCCAATGCGCGCATCGGGGCTTTTCCGGTGCGGCGCACGGCTCTATACGGGGCCACGTCCGTCAGGGCGATCACGCACCATCAAAACAGGGCAGGCCGGGCCAACCGGCGGGAAAAGGATACGGGCATGGCATTCGGCGGTTTGTTTTCGACCGACATCGCAATCGACCTGGGGACGGCGAACACGCTGATCTATGTTAAGGGCAAGGGCATCATCCTGAACGAGCCCTCGGTCGTGGCCTATCACGTCAAGGACGGCAAGCGCGTCGTCCTGGCGGTCGGAGAGGACGCCAAGCTGATGCTGGGCCGCACCCCCGGCTCGATCGAGGCCATCCGCCCGATGCGCGAGGGCGTCATCGCCGATTTCGACAGCGCCGAGCAGATGATCAAGCATTTCATCAAGAAGGTGTTCAAGCGCACGACCTTCTCCAAGCCCAAGATCATCGTCTGTGTCCCGCACGGCGCGACCCCGGTCGAGAAACGCGCCATCCGTCAGTCGGTCCTGTCCGCAGGCGCGCGCAAGGCGGGCCTGATCGCCGAACCGATCGCGGCGGCCATCGGCGCGGGCATGCCCATCACCGAACCCACCGGCAGCATGGTCGTGGACATCGGCGGCGGCACGACCGAGGTCGCGGTCCTGTCCCTGGGCGACGTGGTCTATGCGCGCTCGGTGCGCATCGGCGGCGACCGTATGGACGAGGCGATCATCAACTATCTGCGCCGCAACCAGAACATGCTGATCGGGGAATCGACCGCCGAACGCATCAAGACCAGCATCGGCACCGCCCGCATGCCCGATGACGGGCGCGGCGCGACCCTGATGGTGCGCGGCCGCGACCTGCTGAACGGCATCCCCAAGGAGATCGAGATCAGCCAGGCCATGGTCGCCGAGGCGCTGTCCGAGCCCGTCCAGGCCATCTGCGAGGCCGTGATGGTCGCGCTGGAGGCGACGCCGCCGGATCTGGCCGCCGACATCGTCGATCGAGGCGTGATGCTGACCGGCGGCGGCGCCATGCTGGGCGAGCTGGACCTGGCGCTGCGCGAGCAGACCGGTCTGTCGATCAGCCTGGCCGACCAGCCGATGAGCTGCGTGGCCCTGGGCACCGGCAAGGCGCTGGAGTTCGAAAAGCAGCTGCGTCACGTCATCGACTACGACAGCTGATCGCGCAGGCAGGGAGCGCCTGAATGGCGCAGAAGAGCACCGATTTCGCCACACCCGTGCGCCGCGTCCTGATCGCGGTGCTGGCGCTTGCGCTGCTGGCGGTGTTCCTGTTCTGGCGCATCGACAGCCCGCGGGCCGAGATGATGCGCACGGCGATGATCGACCGCATCGTGCCGCGGTTCGAATGGGCCGTGGCCCCGGTGACCAAGGTCACCCAGATGGTCGCGGGCTTTCAAAGCTATGCGCGCATCTATGAGCAGAACCAGGAACTGCGCCGCGAATTGCAGCGCATGTCCGCCTGGCGCGAGGCCGCCGTCCAGCTGGAGCAGGAGAACTCCAAGCTGATGGCGCAGAACAACGTCCGCATCGACCCGGCCCTGACAAGCGTCACGGGCGTGGTGATGGTCGACAGCGGTTCGGCCTTCCGCCAGTCGGTGCTGCTGAACGTCGGCGCCCAGGACGGCATCATCGAGGGATGGGCCACGATGGACGGGCTGGGGCTGGTCGGGCGCATTTCCGGCGTCGGGAACCGGACCAGCCGCGTCGTGCTGTTGACGGACCCGTCGTCGCGGTTGCCGGTGACGGTCCAGCCGACCGGCGAACGGGCGCTGTTGACGGGCGACAACACGCCGCTGCCGCTGCTGGAATTCGTCGAGCAGGCCGACAACGTCCGTCCCGGGGACCGGGTCGTGACCTCGGGCGACGGGGGCGTCTTTCCCGCCGGGGTGCTGGTGGGCCAGGTCGCGCAGGGCAGCGACGGGCGGCTGCGCCTTCGCATGGCGGCCGATTACGAACGCCTGGAGTTCCTGCGCGTCCTGCGGTCGCATCCGGCCGAGGCGGTGGTCGACAGCGCCGCCATCATCCTGGGCCAGGACAGCGGGCTGATCGGGCCGCAGCTGCCGGTCTCTCCGGTCGACGCGGCGGCGGCCAGCGATCCGCTGGACCCGGGTTCCACGCCATGATCCAGCTGCCCAGCCGCAGCTTCGTCGTGGGAACGCTGGTGTTTCTGGCCTCGGTCTGGGCGCTGCTGTTCGTGCGGCTGCTGCCCCTGTCGGCGGGCATCATGGGCTGGCCCGGCCCCGACCTGGCGCTGGCGCTTATCCTGGCCTGGGTGCTGCGCCGCCCCGACCAACTGGCCGCGCCGGTCATCGTGCTGGCCATCCTGGTCGAGGACGTGCTGCTGATGCGCCCCCTGGGCCTGTGGACCGCGATCGTGCTGCTGGGGTCCGAGGCCGCACGTCTGCGAGAGCCCCGTTGGCGCGATCAGCCATTCATGGTTGAATGGTTTCGCGTGGGCGTGCTGATCGGGCTGATGATGCTGGGCTATCGCCTGGTGCAGGTCGTGTTCGTGCTGCAGGTGCCGGCCCTGGGGCAGGTGATCCTGCAGTTCCTGGCGACGGTGGCGGCCTATCCGCTGGTCGTCTTCGGGGCACGCTGGCTGATCGGGCTGCGCCGCCTTGGCCGCGGTGATCCGACATGAGGACAAGGACATGAAGAAGTCCCAACGCGAGATCCTGGACAGCTCCCGCCAGATCACCCGGCGCGGGCTGATGCTGGCCGGCATCCAGGTGGCCACCGTCACCACGCTTGCGCTGAAGATGCGGTCGATGCAGCTGGACCATGCCGAGGAATACCGCACGCTGGCGGACGGCAACTCGATCAAGATCCGGCTGCTGCCGCCGTCGCGCGGGCTGATCCTGGACCGCAACGGGATCATCATCGCGGGGAACGAACAGAACTATCGCGTCACCCTGACGCGCGAGGAGGCGGGCGGCGACGTTCAGGCCGTGCTGCGCCGCCTGTCGCGGCTGGTGCCCATGACCGACGCCCGCATGGCCGAGCTGATGGACGAGTTTTCCCGCCGCAGCGCCATCACCCCCATCGTGCTGGCCGACCGCCTGACCTGGGAGCAGTTCAGCGCCATCGCGGTCAACGCCCCGTCGCTGCCCGGCGTCACGCCCGAATCGGCGCTGTCGCGCGCCTATCCGCGGGCGGGCGATTTCGCGCATGTCATGGGCTATGTCGGCCCCGTCAGCGATTACGACCTGTCGCGGATCGAGGACCCGGACCCGGTCCTGCTGCTGCCGGACTTTCAGCTGGGAAAGATCGGGGTCGAGGGCCGCATGGAGGAGATCCTGCGCGGGAAGGCGGGCGCCCGCCGCGTCGAGGTCAACGCCCAGGGCCGCGAGATGCGCCAGCTGTCGCGCCAGCAGGGCGAACAGGGGGCCACGCTGCAGCTGACGCTGGATGCCGCCTTGCAGAACTATGCCGCGCAGCGGATGGGCACCGAAAGCGCCGCCGCCGTCATCACCGACTGCCAGACCGGAGAGCTGCTGACGATCTGTTCGTCGCCCAGCTTCGATCCCAACAAGTTCGTGCGCGGCATCAGCAGCCTCGAATACCGCGCGCTGATGGATCACGACCACCGCCCCCTGGCCGACAAGACGGTGCAGGGCGTCTATCCGCCCGGATCGACCTTCAAGATGGTCACGCTGATGGCCGGGCTGGAGGCCGGGGTGATCGACGCGGGCACCCGGTTCTATTGTCCGGGCCACACCGAACTGGGCGGCCGGCGGTTCCACTGCTGGCGGCGCGGCGGGCATGGCACCGTCGATGCGATCAAGAGCCTCGAGGAAAGCTGCGACGTCTACTACTACGAACTGGCGCAGCGGGTGGGCATCGACCGGATCGCGATCATGGCGCGCAAGCTTGGCCTGGGCCAGCGCCACGACCTGCCCATGTCGGCGGTGGCCGAAGGGATCGCCCCCGACCGCGAATGGAAGATGGCCCGCCACGGCCAGGCCTGGCAGATCGGCGACAGCCTGAACGCCTCGATCGGGCAGGGCTTCGTGCTGGCGTCGCCGCTGCAGCTGGCGGTGATGACCGCCCGCATCGCGTCGGGCCGCGAGGTTCGGCCTCAGTTGATCCGGTCCGTCGACGGCGTGCGGCAGGCGCCGCCCGAATACCCGCCGCTGGACATCAGCCCGGAATCGCTGCGCGTCGCGCGGCTTGGCATGGACGCGGTGATGAACAGCGCCCGCGGCACCGCCCGCGGCGCCCGCATCACCCGCGAGGAATGGCGCATGGCCGGCAAGACCGGCACCAGCCAGGTCCGCAATATCACCGCCGCCGAACGCGCCCGTGGCGTCATCTCGAACGATCAGCTGCCCTGGGCGCGGCGCGACCATGCGCTGTTCGTGGCCTATGCCCCCTATGACGCGCCGAAATACGCGATCTCGGTGGTGGTCGAACATGGCGGCGGCGGATCGGCCGTGGCCGCGCCCATTGCGCGCGACATCCTGCTGTTCGCCCTGAACGGCGGGCTGCCGCCCCTGGACGCCGTGCCCTCGGATCAGCGGGCCGCGCTGGAGGAGCGTCACAACGCCATGCACCTTTACCAGCCCGAGGCCCCGCGCCCCGGCCGCAGCAGGGCGTAAGGCGATGTCCTATCTCGACTATCAGGTGGCGCAGGTTCCGACGGGGTTCCGCAAGGTCCTGTACATCAACTGGCCGCTGGTCCTGCTGATCACCGCCGTGTGCTGCATCGGGTTCCTGATGCTGTATTCGGTCGCGGGCGGCCGCATGGACACCTGGGCGGAACCGCAGATGATCCGGTTTGCCGTGGGCATGGTGATCATGCTGGGGCTGGCCTTCGTGCCCATGTGGTTCTGGCGCGGCATCTCTGTCGCGGCCTATGTGACGTGCTTCCTGATGCTGGTCGCGGTCGACCTGTTCGGGGTCATCGGCATGGGCGCGCAGCGATGGATCGACATCGGCCCGATCCGAATCCAGCCGTCCGAACTGATGAAGATCGCGCTGGTCCTGCTGCTCGCGGCCTACTACGACTGGCTGCCGTTGAACCGCGTGTCGCGTCCCTTGTGGGTGATCGTGCCGGTGGTGCTGATCCTGGCGCCGACCGCGCTGGTCCTGATGCAGCCGGATCTTGGCACGTCGATCATGCTGATCGCGGGGGGCGGGATCGTGATGTTCGCGGCGGGTGTGTCGCTGTGGTATTTCGGGGCGGTGATCGGAGCCGCGGTGGGCCTGGTCGTGGCCGTCATGCGCAGCCGCGGAACAGACTGGCAGCTGCTTCGTGACTATCAGTTCCGCCGGATCGACACCTTCCTGGACCCGACCTCCGATCCGTTGGGGGCTGGCTACAACATCATCCAGAGCCAGATCGCGCTTGGTTCGGGCGGGTTGTCGGGGCGCGGCTTCATGCAGGGCACGCAGTCGCGGCTGAACTTCCTGCCCGAAAAGCACACCGACTTCATCTTCACCGTCCTGTCCGAGGAGTTCGGCTTTATCGGCGCGTCCTCGCTTTTGGTGCTGTACATGCTGATCCTGGGCTTCTGCCTGTATTCCGCACTCAGCAACCGCGACCGCTTTGCCAGTCTGATCACCATCGGCATCAGCGCGACCTTCTTTCTGTACTTTTCGATCAACATGGCGACGGTGATGGGCCTGCTGCCCGCCAAGGGGTCGCCGCTGCCGCTGGTCAGCTATGGGGGGACGTCGCTGATGATCCTGATGCTGGGATTTGGTCTGGTGCAATCCGCCCATGTCCACAGGCCCCGATGAGGGTCCGGTTCTCTGCCCGCGACGATGCGTGGTCCGAATGGGCACCGGCCCTGCGCGCGGCCTGCCCCGAGATGCATCTGGACCGCGACGGCGATCCGGCCACGTTCGATGCGATCATCTATGCCCCGGGCGGCGACATCACCGATTTCGCGCCCTACGCCAATGTCCGGCTGGTGCAGAGCCTGTGGGCCGGGGTCGAACGCATCGTGGGCAACGCCACGCTGACCCAGCCCTTGGCGCGGATGGTCGATCCTGGATTGCGCCAGGGGATGGCGGAATATTGCGCCGGATGGGCCATGCGCGCCCATCTGGGCATGGACCGCTATGCCCAGGACGGCATCTGGCGCAATGGGCAGATCCCGCCGCTGGCTGCCGAACGCCCGGTGACCGTCCTGGGCATGGGCGAACTGGGACAGGCCGCCGCCGCTATGCTGACCGCCCTAGGCTTTCCGGTCACCGGGGTCAGCGCCTCGGGGCGGGCGGTGCCGGGGGTTTCGGTGCTGCCCATCGCGCAGCTGGACCAGGCCCTGGCCCGCGCGCAGATCCTGGTCTGCCTGCTGCCCGACACGCCCGCCACCCGCGGACTGCTGGATGCGGACCGCCTGTCGCGCCTGCCTGACGGCGCCTGGCTGATCAATCCGGGACGCGGCACGCTGATCGATGACGAGGCGCTGTTGCGGGGGCTGGACCGGGGGCGGCCGGGGCACGCGGTGCTGGACGTGTTCCGCACCGAACCGCTGCCAGGGGATCACCCGTTCTGGGCCCATCCCGCAGTCACCGTCACGCCCCATATCGCCGCCGAGACCCGCCCCGCGACCGCCGCCCCCGTCGTCGCCCAAAACCTGCGTCGCGCGATGGTGGGGCGGCCGCTGCTGCATCTGGTGGACCGCGACCGCGGTTACTGACCCGGACCGCCCCTGGCCCGATCCGCCTTCAGCTGTGCCGCGCGGGCCGAGGCGCGGGCGATGCGCTCTGCCATCTTCTTCTCGCGGCGGCGCTGATAGGCGATGAAGATCGGCACGGTCAGGTAATGCGTGATGACCCCCGCGACGGACCCCAGGATGACGCCGCCGACCATGTAGGGCCAGAACACCTGCGCCAGAAAGTCGCTGAGGTTGTACCAGTGCATCTCGGACGGGCCGAACAGGGCGCTGAGGTTGTGCCACAGCTCTCCGGTGGCCTTCGAGAATTCGTGGAAGATGAACTGGGGCGTCAGCTCGCCCTCCTGGCCCAGGATCTCGCGGCCCAGCTTGACCGACATCAGCGCGATGAAGGGCAGGGTCACCGGATTGCCCACGAAGGTCGCCAACAGCGCGGCCAGCACATTGCCGCGGATGATCCAGGCCACCGCCGCCGCTGACAGGAAGTGGAACCCGAACAGCGGCGTGAAATTCACCATGATCCCCGCCGCCACCCCGCGCGCAATGCGATGCGGCTGGTCGGGCAGGCGGCGCAGCCTGTGGGCCACGTAGGCGCTGGCCCGCCGCCAGCCGCCCGGCGGATAGATCATCTGGCTGGCCAGTTGGCCGTAGCTGCGCGGTTTGCGGCGTTTGAACAAGGCGAACCCGATCCGTGACGGGCAGGGGGCGCCTGCCTCAGGGTTTCAGCGCCGGGTCCCGCACGCGCGAGACCTGCGCGACATCACTTTCCGCCTCGAGGGCGGTCAGCAGGTTGTGCAGATGTTCATGGTCGCGCAGCTCGACCTCGACCTCGATGCGGTAGAAGTCGGGCTTGCGGGCGATGAACTCCAGGTTCGAGATATTCGCCCCCTGCGCCCCGATCAAGGTGCAGATGCGTCCCAGCACGCCGGCGTCGTGGCGGATCGTCAAATTGAGCACGGTCGAATAGGCGGCGGGGTGACGCCCCTCGCGCCATTGCAGGTCGACCCACCGGTCGGGGCTGTCCTCGAACTCGGCCAGCACGGGACAGTCGATGGCGTGGATGACCACGCCGGCGCCGCGATAGGTGATGCCCACGATCCGCTCGCCGGGCAGGGGGGCGCAGCAGGGCGCGCGCTTGAAGTTCGCGTCGGCCTCCAGCCCCGCGAAGGGGCGCTTGCCGTCGATTTCGTCCTGGTGGTCGGCCAGTTCCGGATAGAGGACGCCCAGGACCTCCTTGGCGGAGTTCTCGGCGCTGCCGATGCGGGCCAGCAGATCCTCGGCCGAGGGCAGGCCCATCTGCTTGGCCGCCGTCCGCAGCGCCTTGTCGGTGACCTTGCGGCCCACATGCTCGAAGCTGACGCGGACCAGCTCTCGCCCCAGGCGCATGAAGCGGTCGCGGTCCTCCTCGCGCAAGGACCGCCGGATCGCGGCCTTGGCGCGGCCGGTGACCACGATGTCCAGCCAGGTCGCCTGCGGCCGCTGCCCCGAGGCAGAGATGATGTCGACCGACTGGCCGTTCTTCAGCCGCGTCCACAGGGGCACGCGGATGCCGTCGATCTTGGCGCCCACGCAGGAATTGCCCAACCGTGTATGGATCGCATAGGCGAAATCGATCGGCGTCGCGCCCCGCGGCAGCTGCATCACGTCGCCCTTGGGGGTGAAGCAGAACACCTGGTCCTGGTACATCTCCATCTTGACGTGTTCCAGGAACTCGTTGTGGTCCTCGGTGTCGAACCGGTCGGTCAGCTGGGCGATCCATTCGGCCGGATCGACCGCAAAGGGGTTCCGGGTGCGCACGCCGTCGCGATAGGCCCAGTGCGCCGCGACGCCGGCCTCGGCGACCTCGTGCATCTGGCGGGTGCGGATCTGAACCTCGACCCGCTTGCCGTCGCGACCCGATACCGTCGTATGGATCGAGCGGTAGCCGTTCGATTTCGGCTGGCTGATGTAATCCTTGAACCGCCCCGGAACCGCGCGCCAGCGATGGTGAATCACGCCAAGCGCGCGATAGCAGTCCATCTCGGTCCGCGTGATGATCCGAAAGCCGTAGATGTCGGACAGGCGCGAAAAGGCCAGCTGCTTTTCCTGCATCTTGCGCCAGACGCTGAAGGGCTTCTTGGCGCGGCCGAACACGTCGGCCTCGATGCCCTCCTTCTCCATCTCGGTGCGGATGTCGGCTGTGATCTGGCCGATGATGTCGCCGCTGTCGCGCTGCAGGCTGACAAAGCGGCGGATGATCGAACTGCGCGCCTCGGGGTTGATGACCTTGAAGGCCAGGTCCTCCAGCTCCTCGCGCATCCACTGCATGCCCATCCGGCCCGCCAGGGGGGCATAGATGTCCATCGTCTCGCGCGCCTTCTTGACCTGCTTGTCGGGGCGCATGGACCGGATGGTGCGCATGTTGTGTAGCCGGTCGGCCAGCTTGACCAGGATCACCCGCATGTCGCGGGACATCGCCATGAACAGCTTGCGAAAGTTCTCGGCCTGTTTGGACTGGGTGCTGGACAGTTCCAGGTTGGTCAGCTTGGTGACCCCGTCGACCAGTTCGGCGATTTCCGCGCCGAACATGCCGACGACTTCGTCCTTGGTCGATCGAGTGTCCTCGATCGTGTCGTGCAGCAGCGCGGTCACGATGGTCGCGTCGTCCAGCCGCATCTCGGTCAGGATGGCGGCGACGGCGATGGGATGGGTAAAATACGGCTCGCCGGAATGGCGGAACTGGCCCTCGTGCATGCGCATGCCGTATTCATAGGCATCGCGGATCAGGGTGCAGTTGCTGCGCGGATTGTAATTGCGGACAAGGGCCAGCAGGTCTTCGACGTCGATCATGATGGTGTCGAAGACCTCTGCAGTGTGACCGTGTCAGGCGCGCTGGTTGGCTTCCAGCATCATGCGCAGCATCCGTTCCTCGGATTCCTCGTCGGACGGCTTGGGGCGATCGACCTCGGCGCCCAGCAGCAGGGCCATGGCGTCCTCCTCGGGCTCGTCGACCTCAATCTGGGTCTGGGTCGATTCGATCATCCGCTCGCGCAGATCGTCGACGGGCTGGGTCTCTTCGGCGATTTCGCGCAGGGCGACCACCGGGTTCTTGTCGTTGTCGCGATCGACGGTGGGGGCACTGCCAGCCGCGATCTCTCGGGCGCGATGCGAGGCGAGCATCACCAGATCAAAGCGGTTGGGAACCTTGTCGACGCAGTCTTCGACCGTTACGCGGGCCATGGATCACCTGTGCAGTTGCGAATCGGACATTCGGGGCGAACCGGACTGATGGTCGCCACAGCGCCGATTGTCAAGGAAAACCTGGGGATTCGACCGGCGTCATTCCGTCCAGCGCGCGGGGTCCAAGCGCCTCCAGCATCGCCGCGACGCTGAGCCCGGTCAGCGGATGACGCCAGTCCGGCGCGATCTCGGCCAGGGGGGCCAGGACGAACGCGCGGTCCTGCATCCGCGGATGGGGCAGGATCAGCCGGTCGGGCGTCTGCACCCCCTGGCGGTCGGGTGACAGGTCCATCCAGTCCCGCAGATGACCCGCATCGGGTTCGATCCGGTCGTCCAGCGCGATCAGGTCCAGGTCCAGGACGCGTGCGGACCACCGGCCGGTGCTGCGGTCGCGGCCATGCTCTGCCTCGATCGCGTGCAGCGTCTCGAGGACCTGCGGCGCGTTCAGGGACGTGGCGATCAGCGCCACCGCATTGGCAAAATCGGGCCCCGATCCCGCAGGCATGGCGGGAGTCCGCCAGATGCGACTGATCGCGGTGATTGAAATGCCCGGGGCGCTGTGCAGAATGCCCATCGTCGTGCACAGGGTCGTTACGGGGTCCTGATCCGACAGGGGAAGGTTGGCCCCAAAAGCAACGATACCAAAAGACAGGTTAACCACGCTTTCCTCTTTCCTTACAGGTCCATGGCATGGGCCCGCGCATCTCAGGTCCCTCACCCTGGCCCGCGCTTGTGCCGTGAAGGACCGGGTTCATCAAAGGCAACATCCATGTTTTACAAAGACGACCGATTGGCAATCTTCATAGACGGGGCCAATCTTTATGCTGCCGCGAAGGCACTGGGCTTTGATATCGACTACAAGCTGCTGCGCCAGGAATTCGATCGCCGCGGCAAGCTGATGCGTGCCTATTACTATACCGCTCTGATCGAGGGCGAGGAATATTCCCCGATCCGTCCGCTGGTGGACTGGCTGCATTACAACGGTTTCTGCGTCGTGACCAAGCCGGCGCGCGAATACACCGACGCCCTGGGCCGCCGCAAGGTCAAGGGCAACATGGACATCGAACTGACCGTCGATGCGATGGAACTGGCCCCGCGGATGGATCACGCGGTCCTGTTCTCCGGCGACGGCGATTTCCGGCCGCTGGTCGAATCGCTTCAGCGTCAGGGGGTCCGGGTGTCGGTCGTGTCCACGATCCGCAGCCAGCCACCGATGATCGCCGACGACCTGCGGCGCCAGGCCGACAACTTCATCGAGTTGGACGCGCTGCGCGACATCATTGGCCGCCCGCCGCGCGAGCCGGCCCAAGTCGAGACGTGAGCCCGCGTGCACCGGGGCCTGACGGCGCCGGTGCCGCATGACGCGATGATGGTGCGGACGGCGGGACTTGAACCCGCACTTCCGTTCGGAAAACAGATTTTCGTACCACTTCGACTTTCGCCGCCGGGGGTGCGATGCCCCGTTCGTGGTCTGGACTATCCCTTCGCCATGGTCCGCAAGGACGTTAGGCGCCGCCCGTCTAGTCTCTACACCTTCCCCGTCTCCGGGGCTTGGCTCGGGATTGGCACGGGGCCGGGGCCCCACAGCTTTCCCCGAATTTGAGCGGTTCTGCACCGGCGGTTTCCCGACCGGGCACTCCAATTGTCAAAGTCTGCTGCGTCTACCGATTTCGCCACGTCCGCATCATCATCACTCCTGCGTATCGCAGGCTGCGCGGCGCAGGGCAAGCGGGTGAACAAAACATAGCCCCCCGAATCAGGAACCGTTTTTATCGGCCTTGGTTGGATAGGCAACGCGCCAGCACAGGAGGACGTCATGTCCAGCATCAGCGAGACACGCGGCAACGGTGGAGAGACCCACCAGACCGGCGGCGAGGCCCTGACCACCAATCACGGGGTCCCGATTTCCGACAACCAGAACAGCCTGAAGGCCGGGGCCCGCGGTCCCACCCTCCTGGAGGATTTCGTCCTTCGCGAAAAGATCTTCCATTTCGACCATGAACGCATTCCGGAGCGGATCGTCCACGCCCGCGGTTCGGGCGCGCACGGCTATTTCGAATGCACCGACCCCATCCCGGAACTGACCCGCGCGGGCGTTCTGGCCAATCCGGGCAAGACGCCGGTCTTCGTGCGCTTCTCGACCGTGGCCGGCGGCGCCGGCAGCGTCGACACGCCGCGCGACGTGCGGGGCTTTGCGGTCAAGTTCTATACCCAGGAAGGCAATTGGGACCTAGTCGGCAACAACATCCCGGTGTTCTTCATTCAGGACGCGATCAAGTTTCCCGACCTGATCCATTCGGTCAAGATGGAGGCCGACAAGGGCTATCCGCAGGCCGCCAGCGCCCATGACACCTTCTGGGATTTCGTGTCGCTGATGCCGGAATCCATGCACATGATCATGTGGGCGATGTCCGACCGCGCGATCCCGCGCAGC
Organism: Paracoccus haeundaensis; assembly: GCF_006239215.1. Lineage (NCBI taxonomy): Bacteria > Pseudomonadati > Pseudomonadota > Alphaproteobacteria > Rhodobacterales > Paracoccaceae > Paracoccus > Paracoccus haeundaensis. Next base: position 29,792 of record NZ_VDDC01000027.1, on the reverse strand, counting down.
CTGCGCATGATCGAGGGGTTCGGCGTCCACACGTTCCGCCTGGTCAACGCCCAGGGCAAGTCGACCTTCGTCAAGTTCCACTGGAAGCCCAAGCTGGGCCTGCAGAGCCAGGTCTGGAACGAGGCCGTCAAGACCGCCGGCGCGAACCAGGACTATCACCGCCAGGACCTGTGGGAGGCCATCGATTCGGGCGACTTCCCGGAATGGGAACTGGGCATCCAGACCTTTGACGCGGAATGGGCCGCCAAGCAGCCCTATGACGTCCTGGACGCGACCAAGCTGATCCCCGAGGAGGACATTCCCGTCCGCATCGTCGGCCGCATGGTGCTGGACCGGAACCCCGACAACTTCTTTGCCGAAACCGAGCAGGTGGCCTTCCTGCCGACGAACGTCGTGCCCGGCATCGACTTTTCCGACGACCCGCTGCTGCAGGGACGGCTGTTCAGCTATATGGACACCCAGAAGTCGCGGCTTGGCACCACGAACTTCCACCAGATCCCGGTCAATGCGCCGAAATGCCCGATGCACAACTTTCAGCGCGACGGCATGATGCAGATGGCGGTGCCCAAAGGTCGCGCCAATTATGAGCCGAACAGCCTGGATCAGGCCGGAGAGGAGCCGGGACCCCGCGCCACCGACCAGGGCTTCGCGACCTACAAGGACATGACCGACCTGGGCAACCAGCCGGACGAAAAGCTGCGCGTGCGGGCGGACCTGTTCGGTGACCATTACAGCCAGGCACGGCTGTTCTATCGCAGCCAGACCGAGGTCGAGCAGACTCACATCGCCGATGCGATCACGTTCGAACTGTCGAAGGTCGGCCTTGGCCACGTGATCCAGCGTGTTCTGGGTCATTTGCGGGTCATCGACGAGGATCTGGCCGAAACCGTGGCCGAAGGTCTGGCCGAGGATCTGCCCGCCGCCGCGACGCCCATGCGCGAACCGATCGACATGGCACCTTCGGATGCGCTGTCGATCATGAAGCAGGCCAAGCACAGCCTGAAGGGTCGCAAGGTCGGCATCCTGATCGGCGACGGCGGGGATCAAGCCAAGGTCGATGCGCTGCGCGACGCGGTCGAGGCCCAGGGCGGCACCGTCATGCTGATCGCCAAAGAGCGTGGCAAGGCCGAGGCGCAGTTGGCGGGATCGCCGTCGGTCCTGTTCGACGCGGTGGCGCTGGTCATCGGCGCCGATGACGCGGCCAAGCTGGCCAAGTTCAAGCCCGCGGTCGACTTCGTGTCGGATGCCTTTGCGCATCTGAAGGCGATCGGCGCCGACGATGCCAGCGCCAAGCTGCTGGCGGCTGCCGGGGTGCAGCCCGACAAGGGCGTGACCAAGCTGGACCCGGCGGCGTTCATCGAGGCGGCGGCGCAGCGGTTCTATGACCGCGAAACCAAGGTCTGGTAGGCCTCAGCCGTTCAGGACCGGAATGAAAGGGGGCGGGCCGGTGGTCCGCCCCTTACCCATAGCTGCGGGTCGGGCGGTCAAAGACCTTGCGGCCCATCAGGCTGCCGACCAGATCGACCATCAACTTTGCGGTCCGGCCCCGTTCGTCCAGAAACGGGTTCAACTCGACCAGGTCCAGCGATGTGACCAGCCCCGATTCGTGCAGCAGCTCCATCACCAGATGCGCCTCGCGGAAGGTCGCGCCGCCGGGCACCGTGGTCCCGACCGCGGGCGCGATCGAGGGGTCAAGGAAATCCACGTCCAGGCTGACATGCAACAGGCCGTCGGCCGCGCGCACGCGGTCCAGAAAGGCCCGCAGCGGGGCCACGATGCCCTGTTCGTCCAGCACCCGCATGTCGTTCACGGTGATGTCCGTGGGCTGCATCAGGGCCAGTTCGGCAGGGTCCACGCTGCGGATGCCGAACATGCAGATGTTTTCGCCCGGGATGGGGGCGGGAAAGGGCGGGAAGGGGTCGAAACCGTCCAGCCCGTTGGCATAGGCCATCGGCGTGCCGTGCAGGTTCCCCGACGTGGTAGTGGCGACGGTGTGAAAGTCGCTGTGCGCGTCCAGCCAGATCACGAACTGCGCGCGGCCCTGCGTGGCGGCATGCGCAGCGACCCCCGCGACGGTGCCCAGGGCCAGCGAATGATCGCCCCCCATGATGATCGGCATGCCATGCGGCAGGGCGTCCTGGGTGGCCTGGCGCAGGGCGCCAGTCCAGGCGATCGTTTCAGGCAGGTGATGGACGGCGGGGTTGGCGCAGCGGTGGTCGCCCAATGGGTCCGGCGTGACGTCGCCGCGATCCTCGACCGTGTGGCCCAGGGTCGCCAGGGTCGCGGCCAGGCCCGCGGTGCGATAGGCGGCGGGGCCCATCAGGCAGCCGGGGCGGCGCTGGCCCTCGTCCACGGGGGCTCCGATCAGGATGCAATGGGTCATGGGGCTCTCCGGCTGGATGGTGCCCCGTTTGAACACGCCCGGCCAGGGAAAGTCCACCGGCCGGGCGCATCCCCCTAGAAGTTCGAGGTCAGGCCCAGCCACAGGCGGCGGCCCTCGCCCTCGGTGTTGTTGGCGGCCATGGTGACGTCGCGGTCCAGAAGGTTGTAGATCGCGCCGTTCAGGCTGACCCGGTCGGTCAGCTGATAATCCGCCCCCAGGTCCACCGTCAGGTAGGACCCGTATTCATAGGCGATGGCTGTCCCGTCCGCGTCGAAGGCCACCGGTCGGCCGTTGGTGCCGATGCGGGCACCTGCGGCGGTTTCCCGGCCGTGATAGATCACCGACCCCCAGGCCCCCAGGCCCGCGATGGGGGTGACCCAATCGGCGGTCACGCTGGCCTGATGGCGCGGCGTACGGTCCAGCGGCAGGCCCGCGAAATCGCCGGTCCGCTGTTCGCTGTCGGTGAAGCTGTAGCTGGCGCGCAGCGTCAGGTCGGGGGTGGCGTCCCAGTCCGCGGTCAGCTCGACCCCCTGCAGGCGGGCGCGCCCGACATTGTACCATTCCCATCGGTTGAAGCTGGTGCCGCCGATCACGACCTGATCGTCGGTGCGGGCGCTTTCGATCTTGTCGTCGAAATTGGTGCGGAACAGCGTCGCACCCACCTGCCACGTCGGCGCATCGTAAAGCGCCGCCAGCTCATAGCTGGTGCTTTCCTCGGGCTGCAGGCCGGGGTTCGAGACGATCGCGCCTGCGCCTCGTTCGGTGGTGTAGAAATAGCCCGGCACGACGGAGCGCAGATCCGGCGCGCGGAACCCCGTCGACACGCCCCCCTTGAAGGTCAGGCCCTGCGTCGCGTTCCACACCGCATAGGCGCGCGGGGTCAGGTTGCTGCCGTATTCGGCATGATCGTTCAGCCGCGCCCCAAGGGTCAGGGCAAGATCGTCGCGCAGGCGCCATTCGTCCTCCAGGAACACCGCGCGCTGCGAGGTCGCAAAGGAATAGGTCCGCCCGTCGCCCAGGCCGGGGTTCTGGTCGCGCAGCCCCGTGCGGTTCACCTGCCCGCCAAAGACCAGCGTATGGCTGCCCTGCCATTCCAGCGGCGCGGTGAATTTCGCGTCATAGACGGTGTTCGTGACCTCTGGCGCGCGGTCGCCTGCGACAAGCGCGCCATTGCCCGATGCGGTCTTGCGCTGGCCCACCTCGCGCAGGACCGACAGGTCGGCCGCCACATGGCCCCACTGCCCGGCATAGGACAGGGCGGCGCGGTCGCGGGTGTTGTCCTGCAGGCTGTCGTTCTGCGGCGTGCCGCGGAAATCGACGGGCGCGATGGTGCGGCCGACGCGTCCCAGATCCTCGATTGTGGTGCGCCCGCCCTCCAGGTGGACGGTGTGATCGGGGTCGGGCGTCCAGCTGAGCCGCGCCGACAGGTCGGTCAGTTCGCGGTCGCGCAGCCCGTCGACGACCCGCGATTCCGACCGGTCGAGGCGGCGTCCCCAGACCTGCAGGCCCAGCCGGTCCGCAACGACCGGCCCGCTGCCATAGAAGGACAGTTGGCGCGAGGATGCGTCGTCGCCGTCCTGGGGCAGGGTGGCCTCGGCCGTGACCGACCCGGTCCAGCGGTCGGCGACCGGCTTGGTGATGACGTTGACCACGCCGCCCATCGCGTCCGATCCGTACAGCGACGACATCGGCCCGCGAACGATCTCGATCCGGTCGATGGCGGCGACGGGGGGAATCCAGTTCTGCTCGATCCCGGCGCTGCCGTTGGTGCGCGATTCGCGCGTGCCCTGACGTTTGCCGTCGACCAGGATCAGCGTGTACTGGCCGGACAGGCCGCGGATGGTGATGTCCTGTTCGTTGGCGACGCCCGTTGTGGCCACGCCCTGCACCCCGCGCAGCGCGTCCGACAGGCTGGTGATGTTGCGCCGCGCCAGCTCCTCTCCGGAAATGACCGAGATGCTGGCAGGGGCGTCGGCGATGTTCTGTTCGAACCCGGACGCGGTGATCACGATCTCGTCCAGCAGGATGGGGGCCGTGTCCTGGGCCAATGCCGGCGCGGTCAGGGCGGTCAGCGACAGGAATGTCGCGCGAAGGGAGAGGGTCTTGGGCATCATGGGCCTCGGGGTCGGAGGGGACATGCTGCCTGGGGTCGTGGCCAGAGGGAAAAGCCGATTACCTGGGTAATTCAGTCGCCTTTACGGCGGGTGGGCGCGGGGGACAAGGCCTGCGCCCGCCCCCTGCGCCCCTGTGGCACGAATGCGACAGTCAGGCGCGGACGCCCTGGAAGCGGGCGGCCCAGGCCTCTCGGTCCTCGTCGCTGATCTTGGCGAACATCACCTCGGGGACGGTGAAGGCATGGCCGGGGGCCAGCGCCTGCAGGGCCTGCGCCACGTCGTCGGGCCAGCCCGCATCCTGCGCGTCCATCGCCTGCAGCATCGCGGCCGATGCAAAGGGGATGAAGGGCTGCGACAGGACCGCATATAGGCGGATCAGGTTCAGGCCCATGCGCACCTGCATCGCCGCTTGGTCGGGGTCGGTCTTGAACACCGTCCAGGGCGCGGCCGATTGCAGGTATTCATTGCCCGACACCCAGATGGCGCGCAGCTCGGCGGCGGCCTTGCGGACCTCCATCGCCTCCATGTTCGCCTCATAGGCACGGACGCGGGCGGTCAGCGTGTCGATCAGCGCCAGTTCGGCAGGGCCCCAGGCCGGGCCTTCGGGAACGGCCTCGCCGAACTTGGCGCGGCAGAACTTGGTGATGCGGCTGACGAAGTTGCCCAGCACGTCGGCCAGGTCCTTGTTCACGGATTGCTGGAAATTCTCCCAGGTGAACTCGCTGTCGCCGGATTCGGGGGCGTGTGACAGCAGCCACCAGCGCCAGTAGTCCGCCGGCAGGATCTCCAGCGCGTGGTCCATGAACACACCGCGCCCCTGCGAGGTGCTGAACTGTCCGCCCTGATAGGTCAGGTAATTGAAGGACTTGATATAGTCGACCATCTTCCACGGCTCGCCCGAACCGATCAGGGTCGCGGGGAAGGACAGGGTATGGAAGGGCACGTTGTCCTTGCCCATGAACTGGGTATAGGTCACGTCCTCGGCGCCCTGGTCCAGGCGCCACCAGCGGCGCCATGCGGCATCGTCGGCGCCCGCCGCATCGGCCCATTCGGCGGTCGCGCCGATATATTCGATGGGCGCGTCGAACCAGACATAGAAGACCTTGCCCTCCATCCCCGGCCAGTCCTGGTCGCCCCGCTTCACCGGCACGCCCCAGTCAAGGTCGCGGGTGATGCCGCGGTCCTGCAGCCCGTCGCCGTCGTTCAGCCATTTGCGCGCGATCGAGGTCGTCAGGATCGGCCAGTCGGTCTTGGCGTCGATCCAGGCGGCGATGTCGCCCTTCAGCGCGGACTGGCGCAGGTACAGGTGCTTGGTCTCGCGTACCTCCAGGTCCGTGCTGCCCGAGATCGCGCTGCGCGGGTTGATCAGGTCTGTCGGGTCCAGCTGCTTGGTGCAGTTTTCGCACTGATCGCCGCGCGCCTTGTCATAGCCGCAGTTGGGGCAGGTGCCCTCGATGTAGCGGTCCGGCAGGAAGCGGTTGTCGGCATGGGAGAAGACCTGCTTCTCGACGACCTCGCGGATATAGCCCTGGTCGGCCAGGCAGCCCGCGAAATGCTGGGTCAGGGCGCGGTTGCGGTCGCTGGAGGAGCGGCCGTAATGATCGAAGGACAGCCCGAACCCGTCGGCCAGCGCGGTCTGGACGCCATGCATCCGGGCGCAATAGTCGGCCACGGCCTCTCCGGTCTTGGCGGCGGCCAGTTCGGCGGGGGTGCCGTGTTCGTCCGTGGCGCAGATGAACATGACCTCGTGGCCCCGCGCCCGCAGATAGCGGGCATAGAGGTCGGCGGGCAGCTGTGAACCGACGAGGTTCCCCAGATGCTTGATGCCGTTGATGTAGGGCAGGGCAGAGGTGATCAGGTGGCGGGCCATGGCATGCGTCCTTTCGGGGTCGCGCATCTCTAGCCCTGTTGCGCCGTGATGAAAAGCGGTGCGCACGCCTGGCGCACCGGGCGTGCGCAGGTCGTCAATGGGCCAGCATCTCGTCCACGATCTGGGCGGGGGTCATGTCGGCGGGATAGTAGGTGGGCCAGTTCGTCACCTCCTCCAGCAGGGCGGCGCGGTCGTCGCCCCAATACAGGTGGAAGTGGTCGGCGCGGGCCGGGGCGATCCCATGGTCGCTGAACTGGATGAAGGCGGGTGCGCCCGCGTCGCCGGCAGTCTTGGCAAAGATGAAACGGACGCCGCGGTTGCCGCGGGCATAGGTCAGGATCTCGTGCCCGTCATCGGCATAGGTGCCCGACACCTGCGTGCCGTCGCTGTAGAAGGTCACAACGTCACCCTCGATGGTGATGCGGTCCGTGTCGGTGGCATAGCCGGTCTGGTAATAGGCAGTGTATTCCTCGGCGGTCTGGTCGCCCTTCTGGGCCTTGCGGTCCATGACCGGCGCCAGGGTGCCGTCCTGCAGCAGGGGATAGACCGACTGCCAGTCGCCCGCATAGTCGGACAGAGGGCGGTCCTTGACCTGATCGTCGTCGAAATAGCCGTCATAGATGGCCTGCGCCTCGGGGCTGCGGGCATGGGCGTGATCGTGGTCATGATCGTGGTCGTGGTCGTGGTCGTGGGAGTGGTCATGCGCGGCTGGGGCGGCACTGTCCTGGGCCAGCGCAGGCCCGGTCAGGATAAGCGTCGCGGCGATCAGCAGGCTGGCGGGGAGGGGCGAGCGGAGGGGCATGGGGCGGTCCTTCTATAGATATGACGAATCATGGAATGATATATCATCACATAACGGGGCCGCAGTAAGGCGCGCGTACGGGGATGGCAAGGGCGGGTCGGGACCGGGCGGACCTTTGCGGCCCGCCCGAAAGCGATCAGCGGCGACGGTCGCGGCGCGAGGACATCGGCTGGAACGCGACGCCGACATGCGCCTCGCAATAGGGTTTTCCTGCGACCGACGGCAGGCCGCAGAACCAGAACTTGTCGGTTGCCGGATCGCCGATGGGCCATTTGCAGGTCCGCTCGGTCAGTTCCATCAGGGTCAGTTTCTTGGCGCGCTTCTCGACCTCGCGGACCGATGCCAAGGCTTCGGGAGATATCTCGTTGGCCGAGGGCTGGGGCGGCAAAGGCTGTCCCGCCGGCACGATCGGGCGGCGGGGAACCGGCACGAAGGCCGGCTGTGTGCTGGGTTCGGGTTCCGGCTCGGGCTGGACCGCGACGGGTTCAGGCGTGGGTTCGGGACGCAGGGGAGCCGCCGCTGGCTGCGGGACCGCGCGGGGTGCCGCGGGCTTTTCGCGCGCGACCGGTTCCGGCGCGGGGGCGGGGGCCGGGGCTGCGGCCTCCGGCTCCTCGGTGCGGTTCGACAGCCCCAGGCGATGGACCTTGCCGATCACCGCGTTGCGGGTCACGCCGCCCAGTTCCTTGGCGATGGCGCTGGCCGACTGGCCCTCGGACCACATGCGTTTCAGTGTCTCGACGCGATCATCCGTCCAGGACATGGCAGCCTTTCCGGGCGGGTCTGACCTGCCGCCCCATCTTGTAACCTGCGATTGGTCCCGTCACATACGGGATGCCGAGATTTAGCCGCCGAAGCGCAGAAATTCAAGGACCGCCAGATGACCCCGCCCACAATGCCCGGCCTGCCCCCGCTTTCCGACAGCCCCGCCATGGGCGTGCGCCGATTTGGCCGCGTCAACTGGCTGGGCCTGCGTACGCTGGCGCGGCGCGAGGTCATGCGCTTCATGGCCGTCTGGCAGCAGACGATATTCGCGCCGCTGATGACGGCGGGCCTGTTCGTGGTCGTGTTCGCGATGGCCCTGGGCCAGGGACGCGGAGAGATCATGGGCCTGCCCTACCTGGTCTTTCTGGGGCCGGGCATCCTGATGATGACGGTCATCCAGAACGCCTTCGCGAACACCTCCAGCTCGATCACCGCGGCCAAGGTGCAGGGCAACATCGTCGACACGCTGATGCCGCCCCTGTCCGCCGGAGAGCTGCTGGCCGGCTATCTGGCCGGGTCCGTGGTGCGCGCCGGGCTGGTGGCCACGGTCATCGGGACTGGCATTGTGCTGGTCACCGGGCGCGGCATCGCACATCCGGGCTGGGCGGCGATGTTCGTGCTGCTGGCCGCGCTGATGCTGGGCGGCCTGGGCATCCTGGCGGGGATCATGGCGCAGAAGTTCGACCAGATGGCGGCGATCACCAATTTCATCATCACGCCGCTGTCGTTCCTGTCGGGCACCTTCTATTCGGTGCAGGCGCTGCCGCAGCCGTTCAGCACGCTGTCGCACTGGAACCCGATCTTCTACCTGATCGACGGCGCGCGCTATGGCGTGACCGGGGTCAGCGACGCGCCCGTCTGGCGCGGCGCGCTGATCTGCGCGGGCGTCGTCGCGGGCGTGCTGTATCTGGCGTGGCGGTGGCTGCGGTCGGGCTATCGCATGAAGGCCTGATTAGCGCTTGCCTTGACAGGCAAAGCTGCGCATCCTTCGCGCCATGACGAAACGACGCACCACCCGTTCGCGACGCTGACGCCGGCCCCTTCGCGGGCTCGCGTCCCTGTTGCCGTTTCCGCCATTCCCCTTCCATCGCCGGAGCCTTGCCATGATCCCGCACGTCCTGCCGACCTATAATCGCGCCCCCCTGGCGTTCGAACGCGGCGAAGGCGCCTGGGCCGTCACCGCCGACGGGACGCGATACCTGGACCTGGGCGCGGGCATCGCGGTGAACGTGCTGGGCCATGCCAATCCCGATCTGGTCGCCGCGCTGACCGAACAGGCGGGCCGGATCTGGCACGTGTCGAACCTGTACCAGATCCCCGAGCAGGAGCGTCTGGCCGACCTGCTGGTCGAACACACCTTCGCGGACACGGTGTTCTTCACCAATTCCGGGACCGAGGCGGCCGAACTGGCCATCAAGATGGTGCGCAAGCACTGGGACCACGCGGGTGATCCGGATCGGATCGAGATCCTGACCTTTTCCGGCGCGTTCCACGGACGCTCGACCGGCGCCATCGCGGCGGCAGGGTCGGAGAAGATGGTCAAGGGCTTTGGCCCGCTGATGCCGGGGTTCCGCACGCTGCCCTTCGGCGATCACGAGGCACTCAAGGCCGCAGTCACCGACCGCACCGCCGCGATCATGGTCGAGCCCGTGCAGGGCGAGGGTGGCATCCGTCCGCTGCCCGACGCCTGTCTTCAGGGGCTGCGCGAGCTGTGCGACCGGACCGGCGCGCTGCTGGTCCTGGACGAGGTGCAATGCGGCATGGGCCGGACAGGGCGTCTGTTCGCGCATGAATATGCCGGGATCACCCCCGACATCATGATGGTCGCCAAGGGCATCGGCGGGGGCTTTCCCCTGGGCGCGGTGCTGGCGACGGAAGGCGCGGCCGCGGGCATGGTCGCAGGGACGCACGGCTCCACCTATGGCGGCAACCCGCTGGCCTGCGCGGTCGGCGCGCGCGTGATGCAGATCGTGGCCGATCCGGCCTTCCTGGCCGAGGTCAACCGCAAGGCCGCCCTGTTCCGCCAGAAGCTGGAGGGGCTGGTCGCCGCCCATCCGCAGATCTTCGAGGGCGTGCGGGGGCAGGGGCTGATGCTGGGCCTGAAATGCCGCGTTGCGCCGACCGATCTGGTCCGTGCGGCCTATGATCAGCATCTGCTGACCGTGCCCGCCGCAGATGACACCCTGCGCCTGCTGCCGCCGCTGAACATCACCGAAGATGAGATCGCCGAGGCAGTGGCGCGCCTGGACAGGGCCGCCGCCAGCCTGGATGGCTGACTACGCCTTCAGGCCGGTCACTAGGGACGACCTACCCGTGCTGGTCCGATGGCTGGCCCAGCCGGAGGTCGCTGCCTGGTGGCCCGGCCCCGATCGCCAGATCGCCCTGATCCGCGACGATCTGGGGCACCGGGTGATGCGGCAGATGATCGTGGTGCGGGACGGCGCTGCCCTGGCCTATGCGCAATCCTATCCGGCCCATCACTGGCCCGCGCCGCATTTCGCGGGGCTGCCGGCGGATGCCGTGGCGCTGGACGTGTTTTCCGGGCCTGACGGGGGGGGCAGGGCGGCGCATGGCTGCGCGCCCTAGGCGATATGCTGCTGCTGGACTTTTCGACCCTGGCGATCGATCCCGCCCCCGGAAATCAGCGCGCCATCGCCGCCTACCGCAAGGCGGGCTTTGCGGGCGACGATCACCGCCTAGACGCGCAAGGCCGGCCCGTCCGCGTGATGACCCGCCTCCGATGAGGCGAACGCGCCCTTCTTCTTTGCCCAAATACCCATCTTCTCCGGCCCGGTCGGGCGCGACCCCCGCGAGGGCGCAGAAAGCCCGATCCGCCCTTGACCCGGCCCGTCCGGCGGGGCTTGCTGGAGAAAAGCCGAAAGACCAAGACGATGACCCATTTCCTGGATATCCACACCACCGACCGCACCGCCCTGCGCAGCATCATCGACAGCGCCCACGCGATGAAGGCCGCTCGCAACGGCCGCCCCAAGGGCAGTCCCGATGACGAACAGCCGCTGGCCGGCCGCATGGTCGCGCTGATCTTCGAAAAGCCTTCGACTCGCACGCGGGTCAGCTTCGATGTCGGCGTGCGCCAGCTGGGCGGCCAGACGATGATCCTGTCGGGCTCGGAGATGCAGCTGGGTCATGGCGAAACCATCGCGGACACCGCGCGCGTGCTGTCCCGCTATGTCGACCTGATCATGATCCGGACCTTCGAGGAGGCGACGCTGCTGGAGATGGCCGAGCATGCGACCGTTCCGGTGATCAACGGGCTGACGAACCGCACGCATCCATGCCAGATCATGGCCGACGTGATGACCTTCGAGGAACATCGCGGCCCCATCGCCGACAAGAAGGTCGTCTGGTCTGGCGACGGCAACAATGTGTTCGCAAGCTTTGCCCACGCGGCGGGGCAGTTCGGCTTCGATCTGACCTTCACCGGCCCGCCGCCGCTGGATCCCGAAGCGGCCTGCCTCGACTATGCGGCATCCCAAGGGCGTCCCGTCACCATCGAGCGCGATCCGGCGCGGGCCGTCATCGGTGCCGACCTGGTCGTGACGGACACCTGGGTCAGCATGCACGACCCGCAATCGGCCAAGGAGCGGCGCCACAATCAGCTGCGCGGCTATCAGATCAACGAGGCGCTGATGGCGCAGGCGCGGCCGGATGCGCTGTTCATGCATTGCCTGCCCGCGCACCGCGAGGACGAAGTGACCAGTGCCGTCATGGACGGCCCCGCCTCCGTCATCTGGGACGAAGCCGAAAACCGGCTGCACGCGCAGAAGGCGATCATGCGCCACTGCCTGGGACTGTGACCTGATTGACGGGCGGCCAAGGGCCGCCCGACGACACTTGAACCTGCCCCGCGAAGGCGGGGCAGGTTCGGTCCGGTGCTCTGCATCGGCATCCGAATGCAAAGTAAGCCGGATGCTGACTTTTTGCGACTTAGACCTGGTTCATTGCTTGGGCTAAGTGGGACGATCTTGGAACCAGCGCTATTCATTGCGAAGGGCGCCCTAATTCGCTCTCAACTACAAGGACCAGTCGGCAGTGGCTCAATCGCTGTAATGACGATCAGCGAAGCATGCCGCGTACGGGCTATTCCATTTGTCAAAAGTGAGTACGGCAAGCCTATTCACTAGTCCGCTTTCCGCAGTATCCTGTTCCATCAATAGGATGCAGGGGCTACAACCAATCTGGCCGCGCGCTTCCTACGTCAAATATGTCGCTGCTGATGCGCGGGTGGAAGGCGCGCCCGCCAAAATGGATGCCATGTCACGTGGCTGGGACCGGACGTGGCTCCTGCTGTCTTACCGTTACAATCACCGCGTCAATCGATCGGGTCGGGTTGGACCCAATTTGTTGAGACCAAAGATAACAGCACGATTGCAAGGGCCGAGGTGTCTCTGGGCTAGCGGTCGTCTGAATAAGGTTAAGGACAAGCCCTGCCGGATATGAGTACCGAAGCCGAGGCCTGTCGAACGCTGCGATCGAATAGAGCGACGGCCCCGCGTGGGGGCCGTCATGTCGTTCAGCCGATGGCTGCAGCGCGGATCTCATCGTCGATCGCGTCAAGATACTGGGCGAAGTTGTCGCAGAACATCTGCACCAGCTTCTTGGCCTGGGCGTCATAGGCGGTCGGGTCGGCCCAGGTCTGGCGCGGGTCCAGAAGGACAGGGCTGACGCCGGGGACGCTGACCGGCACGTCGAAGCCGAAGTTCGGATCGCGACGGAACTGCACCGTGTTCAGGCTGCCGTCCAGGGCGGCGGCCAGCAGGGCGCGGGTGGCGGCGATGGGCATGCGCTTGCCCGTGCCGAAGGCGCCCCCGGTCCAGCCGGTGTTCACCAGCCAGCAGGATGCGCCGTGCTGGGCGATCTTTTCCTGCAGCAGCTTGCCATAGACCTCGGGGCGGCGGGGCATGAACGGCGCACCGAAGCAGGTCGAGAAGGTCGGGATCGGCTCGGTCACGCCGACCTCGGTGCCCGGCGTCTTGGAGGTGAAGCCCGACAGGAAGTGATACATCGCCTGTGCAGGCGTCAGCCGCGCGATCGGGGGCAGGACGCCATAGGCGTCGCAGGTCAGCATGATGACGTTCTTGGGATGCCCGCCAAGGCTGGTCTGGGACGCGTTGCTGATCGCCTCCAGCGGATAGGCGCAGCGCATGTTGTCGGTGATAGAGTTGTCCTCGAAGTCCAACTCCAGCGTCTCGGGGTCGAAGACCATGTTCTCGATCACGGTCGCGAAGCGGCTGGTGGTCGCGTGGATCTCAGGTTCGGCTTGGACCGAAAGGTTGATCGTCTTGGCGTAGCAGCCACCCTCGAAGTTGAAGATGCCGGTATCGGACCAGCCATGTTCGTCGTCGCCGATCAGGACGCGCGACGGATCGGCCGACAGGGTAGTCTTGCCGGTGCCCGACAGACCAAAGAAGACCGCGCTGTCATCGGGATTTCCCGGCGCGTGGTTGGCGCTGCAGTGCATCGGCATGATGCCCTTTTCCGGCAGCAGGTAGTTCAGCAGCGTGAAGACCGATTTCTTGTTCTCGCCCGCATAGGCGGTGTTGGCGATTAGGATCAACTTCTTGTCGAAGTTCATCGCGATCACCGTCTCGGACCGGCAACCGTGACGCGCGGGATCGGCCTTGAAGCCGGGGCAGTTGATGATGGTGAATTCGGGCGTGAAGGTTGCCAGCTCGTCGGCCTGGGGCCGGCGCAGAAGGTGGCGGATGAACAGCCCGTGCCAGGCAAGCTCGGTCACCACGCGCACATCCAGGCGGTTATCGGCATCCGCGCCGCCGAACAGGTCCTGCACGAAATAGTCGCGACCCTTCATGTGCTGAAGCATGTCGGCATGCAGCAGATCGAACGCTGCCGGGTCCATCGGCTTGTTGTTGTCCCACCAGATGCTGTTCTCGACCAACGGGGTGCGGACGACGAACTTGTCCTTGGGCGAGCGGCCGGTATGCGCGCCGGTCGAGACCAGGAACGCCCCGCCCAGGCCCAGCTTGCCCTCTCCGCGGGCGACGGCCTGTGTCATCAGGGCGGGTTCCAGCAGGTTGTAGTGCACCTGGCCCAGCCCCGTGATGCCTTGGTCTTCCAGTCGGCAGGTCGGGTTTACGCGCGTGGTCATTTGGGGGGCTCCGTGGCTTGGGGTGCGGCGTTTCATCGGGCTATAGCACGGCGGATTCGGCCCGAAACAAGTCAGCGCAAACAGTTAGCGGAAACATCAAATGTTATCGCCATCAGGACCGTTTAGCTGGCGCGACGCCGTGCCACAGGCGGAAAATTAACCTGTTTTCGGGCAGGATCGGATCAGGAGGTGATTCGCATGATGCAGGTTCACGCGACCACGGTCGCGCTTGACGGGGGTGGTCTTGTCATCCTGGGACCGTCCGGATCCGGCAAGTCCACCTTGGCGCTGCAGCTGATGGCAGTGGGCGCGACACTGGTCGCCGATGACCGCACCGACCTGCGCCTGTCCGCAGGCCGGCTGATGGCGCAGGCGCCATTGCCGCTGCTGGGACGCATCGAGGCGCGGGGCGTGGGCATCCTTCAGGCAGAGCCGTCGGCGCCGGTCCCGGTGGCCTTGGCCTGCAACCTTGGACGCGACGAAGAGGACCGGTTGCCACAGGTGCGCCATCAAGATTGGCTGGGGGTCCGGGTTTCGCTTGTGCTGGGCCCCTATCGCCCCCATCTTTACGCTGCATTGCGGCAGCTGATGCTGGGCCGACGGCTGGCATGACCGCGCGCGCAACGCCATAGGGAAGGACGCATGGACCACGACGCCATCGAACCCGAGGCCCAACGGCTGGTGCTGGTCACCGGGCCGTCCGGGGCAGGGCGATCGACCGCCATCAACGTGCTGGAGGATCTTGGCTTCGAGGCGATCGACAACTTGCCCTTGTCGCTGATCCCGCGCCTGCTGGACGGACCCGCGCGTCCGACGCCGCTGGCCTTGGGGCTGGACGTGCGCAACCGCGACTTTTCTGCATTCAATGTCATCGAGCTGATTGATCGACTGACGCGCCTTCCCGGCTATGCGCCCGAGGTGCTGTATCTTGACTGCGACGCCGATACCCTGGTCCGCCGCTACAGCGAGACGCGCCGCCGCCATCCCTTGGCCCCCGATGAGGCGCCGATGGCCGGGGTCCTGGCCGAGATCGACCTGCTTGCGCCGATCCGCGTGCGGGCCGATGTGCTGGTCGATACGACCGAACTGTCGCCCCATGACCTCAAGGCCGAGCTGACGCGGTGGTTCGACGTGCGTCCCGACCGGCGGCTCAGCGTGTCGCTGCACTCCTTCAGCTACAAGCGTGGCGTGCCGCGGGGCCTGGACCTGATGTTCGACTGTCGGTTTCTGGCCAACCCGCACTGGAACCCGGACCTGCGGCCGCTGGACGGTCGTGACGACCGCGTGCAGGCGCATGTCGCCGCTGATCCACGATTCGCCGAATTCTTTCAGCGGACCCGGGGTCTGGTCGAATTTCTTCTGCCCGCCCATATGGACGAGGGCAAATCGCACCTGGCGGTCGGTTTCGGCTGTACTGGGGGACAGCATCGTTCCGTCACTTTGGTGGAAAAGATGGCCCTGGCGCTTGCAGATGCGGGCTGGCCGGTGTCAATAAGGCACAGGGAACTGGAGCGTCGGGGCATGACGCTGCAGTCTGGTGCGGACGCATCGCCTGCGGGCGAGGCTCGCGCGTCGCAAAGGCAGGCGTCATGAGGTTTGGGGTGTTTTGGAAGTCTTCTGGGCTTGGTGAGGCGCGTTGATCGGTATTGTCATAGTGGCGCATGGGGGATTGGCCCGAGAGTATCTCTCGGCCGTCGAACATGTCGTGGGTCCGCAGGTCGGCATCGCCGCCGTCGCGATCGAGGATGATCACGACCGCGCGGCCAAGACCGCCGAGATCAAGGCGGCCGCGGATGCGGTCGATCTGGGCGACGGCGTCGTCCTGGTGACCGATCTGTTCGGCGGGTCCCCCTCGAACCTGTCCCTGCCGGCCTGCGCGGTGCAGGACCGCACCATCCTCTACGGCGCCAACCTGCCGATGCTGGTCAAGCTGGCCAAGTCGCGGCACCTCAGCGTGCCGGTCGCGGTGGGCTTTGCCAAGGACGCGGGGCGCAAGTACATCAATTCCTACAACGTCCCACCCGAGGCCGCGCTGGACAGCGGGCGGTATCCGCGATGACCGATGCGATCACCCGCGACCTGTCGATCATCAACGTCAAGGGCCTGCACGCCCGGGCCAGCGCCAAGTTCGTGGACGTGGTCGAACGCCATGACGCGCAGGCAAGGGTCGAAAAGGACGGCATGGCCGTCTCTGGGGACAGCATCATGGGTCTGCTGATGCTGACCGCCCCGCGCGGCAGCCAGATCCGCGTGACGACCTCCGGCCCCGAGGCGCAGGCCCTGGCGGACGCGCTGGAGGCGCTTGTGGGGGACTATTTCGGCGAAGGCATGTAGTGCCCGCGCCCGTCACCCCCGACCGCAAGTCCTATCACCACGGCAACCTGCGCCAGGCCCTGGTCGAGGCGACCGCCGATTTGGTCCAGGAGCAGGGCCCGCAGGCCTTCACGCTGACCGAGGCCGCGCGCCGCGCCGGCGTGTCCCCTGCCGCCCCCTATCGCCACTTCAAGGGTCGCGACGACCTGCTGGAGGAGGTCGCGCGCCAGGGCTTCATCGAATTCGCCGCCCGGCTGGAGGCCGCATTCGACGGAGGCCGTCCGCGGCCGCTGACCGCGTTCCTGCGCATGGGCCAGACTTATCTGGACTTTGCCGCCGAACGGCCCGGTTACTACATGGCGATGTTCGAAAGCGGCATCTCTGTCGTGGGCAATGTCGATCTGGCGGCCGCCTCTGCGCGGGCGCAGGGCGTGCTTGTGACCGCGGCCGAGGCGATGGCCGCCCGCCTGCCCGAAGACCGCCGTCCGCCCGCCCGCATGGTGGCCAACCACATCTGGGCGCTGAGCCACGGCGTGGTCGAACTGTTCGGCCGCGGCAAGCCCGGTTGCCGCAGCCCGGTCGAGCCGTCCGAGATGCTGGAAAGCGGGGCGCTGATCTATCTGCGCGGGCTTGGACTGATCCAGGACTGAATTGTTGAACGACGATCTTGACGGAACCCTCCGCGCCGCCCATCTATGTAAATGTAATTCACATTAACATAGGGAGATACCACAGATGACCATCGCAACCCCCGTGCTTCGCCCGGCGACGACCCAGCAGCGCATCACCGATGTGCTGGCCCGTGGTCGCGACTGGCTGGATGCGCGCGGTCGCCCCGCCTGGCTTGTCGCCATGGTGCTGGGTTTCATCTTTGTCTGGCCCGTGGGCCTGGCCCTTCTGGGCTACATGATCTGGAGCAAACGCATGTTCGGATGCAGCAAACGCACCGCCGCCCCCCGCTATTCCGCGCCGTCGACCGGCAACAGCGCCTTCGACGCCTATCGCGCCGAGACGTTGAAGCGGCTGGAGGACGAGCATCGCGAATTCATCGACTTCCTGGCCAAGCTGCGCGAGGCCAAGGACAAGGCGGAATTCGATCAGTTCATGGAAAAGCGCGACGCCAAGACCGACGCGTAAGCAGATCGGGGGCCGGGTGACCGGCCCCCGATCCTATTCACCACGGGGAAACCGCTGGTTTTCCTCCAGCACGTTCAGGTCCATGTGATTGCGCATGTAGCGTTCGGACGCACGCTGCAGCGGCTGGTGGTCCCACGGATAATAGGCCCCGTTGCGCAACGCCTCGTACACGATCCAGCGGCGGGCCTGCGAATGACGCACCTGCGCGTCATAGGCTGACAGGTCCCACCGCTGCGCCGCCTGTGCACGCAGATCGGACAGCACCGCCGCATGGGCCGGATCGCCGGCCAGGTTCACGCGCTCTGCCGGGTCGCTGTCCAGATCGAACAGCATTTCGGGATCGGCGTCGCAGGCGATGTACTTCCAGCGCCCGTCGCGCAGGGCGACCATGGGTGCGATGCTGCCCTCGGCGGCATACTCCATCGGCACCGGACCGCGCGGCGCGCCTCGCGCCAGCGACCGGCCATCGGTCCAGGGCGCGATCTCGTCCATAGGCAGGCCCGCCAGGTCGCACAGCGTCGGCAGCACGTCGATGGTGCTGACCGGCTGGTCGACACGTCCCGGCGCCATGCCCGGCGCGGCGATCATCAGCGGCACCCGGGCCGAGCCTTCGAAGAAGTTCATCTTGAACCACAGCCCGCGTTCGCCCAGCATCTCGCCGTGGTCGGACAGGAACAGGATGATCGTGTCCTGCTGGCGCGTCGCCTCCAGCACGTCCAGGATCTGGCCGATCTTGTCATCGACATAGCTGATATTGGCGAAATAGCCCTGCCGCGCGCGGCGGATATGATCGTCGGTGATCTCCAGCCCGCGCCAATCGCACGCATCCATCAGGCGCTGCGAATGCGGATCCTGCTGGTCATAGGGGATCGGCCGCGGCGGCTCCAGTTCCGGGATGCCGTCGTACAGGTCCCAGTACTTGCGCCGCGCCACGAACGGATCGTGGGGGTGGGTAAAGCTGACGGTCAGGCACCACGGCCGGTCGTCGGCCCCGCGTGCCAGATCGTACAGCTTGCGCGTCGCGTGATGGGCGACCTCGTCGTCATATTCCAGCTGATTGGTGATCTCGGCCACGCCCGCGCCCGTGACGGATCCAAGATTGTGGTACCACCAGTCGATCCGTTCCCCCGGCTTGCGGTAATCCGGGGTCCAGCCGAAATCGGCGGGATAGATGTCGGTGGTCAGACGCTCCTCGAAGCCGTGCAGCTGGTCAGGGCCGACGAAGTGCATCTTTCCCGACAGGCAGGTGTGGTACCCCGCCCGGCGCAGGTGATGCGCATAGGTCGGGATGTCGGACGCGAACTCCGCCGCGTTGTCATAGACCCGCGTGCGGCTTGGCAACTGGCCCGACATGAAGCTGGCCCGCCCCGGCGCGCAAAGCGGGCTGCCGGTATAGGCGTTCGCGAACCGGGTCGACCGTTCGGCCAGTCGCCGCAGGTTCGGGGTGTGCAGGAAAGCGGCGGGGCCGTCGGGGAAAAGAACCCCCGACAGCTGATCCGCCATGAGGATCAGGATATTGGGTTTCACGGGCTGTTATCCGGCGACAGCGGCCTGCACGGCATCCAGGCCGGGCTGCCCGTCCAGCGTGGTGACGCCGTCCAGCCAGGGACCCATCGCATCGGGATTGGCGGCCAGCCACTCGCGCGCCGCGTCCTGCGCGTCGGCGCCGTCGTCCAGGATCGCTCCCATCAGCTGGTTCTCCATCGACACGTCGAAAACCAGCTGGCTGAACAGCCGTGCGGCATTGGGGCACATTTCGGCCCATTCGCTGCGGGCAAGGGTGTGGACGGTCGCACCGCCGAAATCGGGGCCGAACTGTTCGTCGCCGCCCGACAGATAGGTGATCTCGATCGCCTCGTTCATCGGGTGGGGCGCCCAGGCCAGGAAGACGGTGGGCGTATCGGCATTGCGGGTGACCTGCGCCAGCATCGCCTGTTCACCGCTTTCGACCAGCTCCCAATCGCCCAGGCCGAACAGGTCGGCGTCGATCATGCCCTGGATGTTCTGGTTCGCGGGGGCGCCGGGTTCGATGCCATAGATCTTGCCCTCGAACGCTCCGTGATGGGCGTCCAGATCGGCGAAATCCGCGACACCAAGCGCCGCGGCGGCGGGGTTCACGGCCAGGGTGAACTTGGCGCCCTCCAGGTTCTGCGCCAGCTCGGTCACGCCGCCATCGGCGTCCAGATCCTCGCGGAACGCGGCCTGCGCCGGCATCCAGTTGCCTAGGAACACGTCGGTCTGCGCGCCCTTCAGCGCCTCATAGCCGACGGGAACGGACAGGGTCGCGATGTTCGGGGCATAGCCCAGGGCCTCCAACACGACCGCCGCGACGCCGTTCGTCGCGGTGATATCCGTCCAGCCCGGATCAGACAGGCGCACGGTGCCGCATTCGGCAGGATCGGCGGCATGGGCAGGCAGGGCGGCCACGCCCAGAAGCAGGGCGGCAAGGATCGGCTTGGTCATGGGTCTCTCCTGTCGGTGTGAAGATCTGCCCTCATGCTGGGCAGATTCTCAGGGCGCGCCCGCCTGAATGCGACAGTCAGCGCGTCGGAACTGGTGTATCGCCGCGATAATCATAAAAGCCGCGGCCCGTCTTGCGGCCCAGCCAACCGGCCTCGACATATTTCGTCAACAGCGGGCAGGGGCGGTATTTCGTGTCGGCCAAGCCGTCATGCAGCACGTTCATGATGGCCAGACAGGTGTCCAGGCCGATGAAATCGGCCAGCTCCAGCGGGCCCATCGGGTGGTTGGTGCCCAGCTTCATCGCGCTGTCGATGCTGCTGACCGATCCCACGCCTTCGTAAAGCGTATAGACCGCCTCGTTGATCATCGGCATCAGGATGCGGTTCACGATGAAGGCGGGGAAATCCTCGGCGGTGGCCGATGTCTTGCCCAGCTTCTCGACGACGGCGTGCAGTTCGCGATAGGTCGCCTCGTCCGTGGCGATGCCGCGGATCAGCTCGACCAGCTGCATGACGGGAACGGGGTTCATGAAGTGGAACCCCATGAATTTCTCGGGCCGGTCGGTGCGCGAGGCCAGTCGCGTGATCGAGATCGACGATGTGTTCGACGTCAGGATCGTCTCGGGCTTCAGGTGCGGGACCAGGTCCTCGAAGATCGCCTGCTTCACCGTCTCGCGTTCGGTCGCGGCCTCGATCACCAGGTCGCATTGGCCCAGGTCCGACAGCTTCAGCGTCGTGCGGATATGGCCCATGGCGGTCGCCTTGACCTCGGCGGTGATCTTGTCGCGGGCGACCTGGCGTTCCAGGTTGCGGTCGATCAGGGCGATGGCCTTGTTCAGCGCATCCTGGCTGATGTCGGTCAGCAGCACGTCATAGCCCGCCACCGCAAAGACATGCGCGATGCCGTTGCCCATCTGACCTGCGCCGATCACGCCAACCGATTGAACCGTCATGCTTGCATCCCCTGTTCCGACGCCGGGACGATAGGGCGGGGCGGGACATGCTGCAATGCAAAACCGCCCCCCGTCGCCGGGGGGCGGTCCGTGGCAATCCTTGTGCGGGATTACAGCTTTTCGGTCAGTTCCGGGACGATGGTGAACAGATCGCCCACCAGGCCGTAATCGGCGACCTGGAAGATCGGCGCTTCCTCGTCCTTGTTGATGGCCACGATGACCTTGCTGTCCTTCATGCCGGCCAGGTGCTGGATCGCACCGGAAATGCCGACCGCGAC
This sequence comes from Paracoccus haeundaensis, assembly GCF_006239215.1. NCBI lineage: Bacteria > Pseudomonadati > Pseudomonadota > Alphaproteobacteria > Rhodobacterales > Paracoccaceae > Paracoccus > Paracoccus haeundaensis. The sequence goes on along the minus strand of NZ_VDDC01000027.1, from coordinate 8,588 downwards.
GTAGAGCGCGGGCGCTACGACCTTGCCGGTCTGGCCCACCTGCCAGTCGTTCGGGGCATAGCCCGAATCGACCGCCGCGCGCGATGCGCCGACGGCGGCGCCCAGCTTGTCGGCCAGCTGTTCGATCATCACGAACTGCTCCTTGGAGCCCAGGGCGCGCCCGCCCGACACGACACGTCCGGCCGAGGTCAGTTCGGGGCGGTCGTTCTGGGCGACCTCGTCGTTCAGCCATTTCGACAGGGCCGGATCGTCCGCCAGCGTGGCGTCGGACACCGGCGCCGCGGGACCTTCGCCGGCCGCGTCGAAGCTGGCCACGCGGATGGTCATGACCTTCTTGCTGTCGGCCGAGGTGATCGTCTGGATGGCATTGCCGGCATAGACCGGACGCTCGAACGTGTCGGCGTCGATCACGGCAGAGACATCCGACATCACCATCACGTCCAGCAGGGCCGCGACACGCGGCATGACGTTCTTGGCATCCGTGGTGGCGGGAGCCGCGATGTGGCTGTAATCGCCCGCCAGCGCCACGATCAGCGCGGCGGTCGGTTCGGCCAAGCGGTGGCCGTAACGCGCATCCTCGGCGACCAGCACCTTGGAGACGCCGGCGATGGTCGCGGCCTGATCGGCCGCCGCACGCGCCTGCGCGCCGGCGCACAGCACGGTCACGTCGCCCAGGGCGGTGACGGCATGGACGGCCTTGGCGGTCGCATCGCGGTTCAGTTCGCCGCCGGTGACTTCGGCCAGAAGAAGAACAGCCATCACACGATCCCCGCTTCTTTGAGTTTCGACACAAGCTCGTCGACCGAGCCGACCTTGATCCCGGCCTTGCGGCCCTCGGGTTCGCGGGTCTTGACCACGGTCAGGCGCGGGGTGACGTCGACGCCGTAATCGGCGGCGGTCTTCTCCTCCAGCGGCTTCTTCTTGGCCTTCATGATGTTGGGCAGCGACGCATAGCGCGGCTCGTTCAAGCGCAGGTCGGCGGTCACGATGGCGGGCAGCTTGACCTCGATGGTCTGCAGGCCGCCGTCGACCTCGCGGGTGACATGGGCCGCGTCGCCCGCGATCTCCAGCTTGCTGGCGAAGGTCGCCTGGCTCCAGCCCAGCAGGGCCGACAGCATCTGGCCGGTCGCGTTCATGTCGTTGTCGATCGCCTGCTTGCCGGCGATGACCAGCTGCGGTTGTTCGGCATCGACGATGGCCTTGAGGATCTTGGCGACGGCCAGCGGTTCGATGTCCTGATGCACGTCATCGGCGGCGACGACCAGGATGGCGCGGTCCGCTCCCATGGCCAGCGCGGTGCGCAGGGTTTCGGCGGCCTGCTTGACGCCGATGCTGACGGCCACGATCTCGGTGGCCGCGCCCTTTTCCTTCAGGCGGATGGCTTCTTCGACGGCGATCTCGTCGAAGGGGTTCATCGACATCTTCACGTTGGCCAGATCGACACCCGATCCGTCCGCCTTCACGCGGGCCTTCACGTTATAGTCGATCACGCGCTTGACTGGCACGAGGACTTTCATCGGCCTCTCTCCCTTTGTTTGCGTCATCTGTCGCAGGATTGTTAGACAGGGAAATCCGGCAAGGACAGGGCAAAAGCGTCATAGGACGCAGCGTTTGCGGCGACGCCCCCGTCAGCGGCTGGCGCCCGGCACCCACAGGATATCGTCCGCGCCGTCGTTGTTGGCCACGCGGCCCGCAACGAACAGCCAGTCCGACAGCCGGTTCAGATAGCGGATCGCGCTGGCGTTCACGTCGCCTCCCGCCAGCAGTTCGGTGGCGCGGCGTTCCGCCCGGCGCGCGACCGTCCGCGACAGGTGCAGATGCGCAGCCAGCGCGCTGCCACCGGGCAGGATGAAGCTGCGCAGCGGCGCGATATTGGCGTTCATCGCGTCGATCTCGGCCTCGAGGCGGTCGATCTGGGCGTCGATGATGCGCAGGACCGGATAGCCCGCCTGATCGTCCGCGGCCATGTTCGGGCGCGACAGGTCGGCGCCCAGGTCGAACAGGTCGTTCTGGATCACGGCGATGCGTTCGGCCAGATCGCCGGTCGCATGCTGGCGGCATAGGCCCAGGGTCGCGTTCAGTTCGTCGACGGTGCCGTACGCTTCGACGCGGGGGTCGTGCTTGGCCACGCGGCTGCCGTCGGACAGGGCGGTGTCGCCCTTGTCGCCGGTGCGGGTATAGATCTTGTTCAGAACGACCATCAAATAGACCTCAGCCACAAAAACAGCATCAGGATGACCAGCGCGGCGGCCTGGGCATACAGCCGCCAGCGCATCATGCGGTTGCCATGCTTGCGGTTGAAATCGCCGCCTTTGGCAAAGCCGCCGATCCCCGTCAGCAGGATCGCGATGACGACCCCGACGGACAGGATCGTGACAAGAAACAGGGATTGATCGGGCATGGGGGACACCGCCTTTCGGCCGCCAACCTAGTTGCGCCGCGCAAACCAGTCCAGAGCGCGGGTCGGCAGAACCCGCCGCGCGACCCCGGAAATGCGCGTCGGCGCCGTGACATAGTAGCGCGGGGCGGGGTTCGCCGCCGTCAGCGCGGTCAGGATGCGGTCGCTGACCGCGCGCGGCGGCAGCTCGAACCGGTCCTTGCCCGAGGGCTCATAGAGCCGCTTGAGCAGGCTGGCGCGGTACTGGTCGGCGCGCGGGCTGGCCTGCCAGTTCACCCACCGCTCGAAATGCGGGATGGCGTTTTCGCGGATGCGGCTGGTGATGGGCCCCGGCTCGATCAGGGTGACGTGGATGCCGGTGCCGTGCATCTCGAGGCGCAGCACGTCGGTCAGCCCCTCCAGCGCGAATTTCGTGGCCACATAGGGGCCGCGCCACGGGATGCCGACCAGCCCCAGGACCGAACTGATGGTGACGATCCGCCCCGCACCGCGGTCGCGGAAATGCGGGATCAGCCGGGTGGTCAGGTCATGCGTGCCCAGCAAATTGACCTCGAAGATGGCGCGCAGGGCGCCGCGGGGCATGTCCTCGACCGCGCCGGGCAGGGCGAACGCCGCGTTGTTGACCAGCGCGTCGATCGGACCGCCGGTCAGCGCGGCCTCGGCGCAGGCGGCGACGCTGTCCTCGGACGCAAGGTCCAGGGGCAGGCACTCCATCCCTTCGGCCTGCCGGGCGGCGATGTCCGCGGGGGTGCGGCAGGTGGCCACGACCTGCCAGCCCTGCGCCTGCAGGTGGCGCGCGGCGTCTAGGCCGATGCCCGACGAACAGCCGGTGATCAGCACGCGCCTCATGGGGCGTCGGACGTCAGGAACTGGGCCGAGATGAATCCCTGCTGACCTTCGGCCGTCTGCACCTGCACCCACTCGCCGCCCGTCGGTCCCAAGGCCTGCACCGCCGATCCGCCGGTCAGGCTAGCCACGACCGGATTGTCGGTGCCCGCGCCTGCGCGCATGTTCACCCGGTCGGCCGTGACATACAGCACCGGCCCATCCACCGGCACCACCTGCGCGGCCTCCGGTGTGGCCCCCGCATATTCGGGCGACGGCTCCAACGGCGGACCCGGAAAACGCTGCGTGCGTTCCGGGGTCTGGCTGGCGGCGGGGACGATGTCGACCGGCGGCGTCGCGGGCAGGGTGCCGGCCGCCGGGGCGGTCAGCGACGGTGCGCCTGCATCGGTCGCGGCGCTGGCCCGCGCTGCCGGTTCCGGCCTGCGTTCGGTCCGCAGGTCGCCCTGGCCGAACCGGTCCAGCGTCATGAACACGCCCAGCAGCGTCACCAGCATCAGCAGTCCCAGCCTGATCATCGCGCCCGTCCCCCGTTGCGGTCATTGGATTAACCGATTTGATCGCCCAACGCCACGCGGACGGCAGCGTTCCCGGCCAGCTTTTCGATCTGGACCGGGCGGGCCATGGGGCCTATCCAAGGCGCATGGCCGACGATCTGATCCCCCAGCCCGAACAGGGCACCTCTTCCGAACCCCTCAGCCGCGCGATCGGCGAGCGGTACCTGACCTATGCGCTGTCCACGATCATGCACCGCGCGCTGCCCGACGCCCGCGACGGGCTGAAGCCGGTGCACCGCCGCATCCTCTATGCGATGCGTGAACTGCGCCTAGCGCCCAATGGGGCGTTCCGAAAGTCGGCCAAGATCACCGGCGACGTGATGGGCAACTATCACCCGCATGGCGACGCCGCGATCTATGACGCGATGGCCCGCCTGGCCCAGGATTTCGCCATGCGCTATCCGCTGGTGGACGGGCAGGGGAACTTTGGCAACATTGACGGCGACAACCCTGCCGCCGCGCGATACACCGAGGCCCGCCTGGCCGCGACGTCCGAGGCGCTGATGGATGGCCTGGCCGAGGATTCGGTCGATTTCCGCCCCAACTATGACGGCACGCTGAGCGAGCCGGTCGTGCTGCCCTCGGCCTTTCCGAACCTGCTGGCCAACGGCGCGTCGGGGATCGCGGTCGGCATGGCCACCAACATCCCCCCCCACAACCTGCACGAGGTCGTGGACGCCTGCCTGCATCTGATCAAGACGCCCGACGCGCGCGACGACACGCTGGCGACCCTGATCAAGGGGCCCGATTTCCCGACCGGCGGCGTGCTGGTCGAACCGGCGGAAAGCATCGCCGAGACCTATCGCACCGGACGCGGCGCGTTCCGCCTGCGCGCGCGCTGGACGCAGGAGGACCTGGGCCGCGGGTTGTGGCAGATCGTCGTCACCGAGATCCCCTATCAGGTGCAGAAATCCAAGCTGATCGAACGGCTGGCAGAGCTGATCCAGACGCGCAAGATCCCGATCTTTGCCGATGTGCGCGACGAATCCGCCGAGGACGTGCGCATCGTCATCGAACCGCGTGCCCGCACCGTCGACCCCGAACAGCTGATGGGCGCGCTGTTCCGCGCCAGCGATCTGGAGATCCGGTTCAACCTGAACATGAACGTGCTGATCGACGGCCGCGTGCCCAAGGTCTGCTCGCTCAAGGAGGTCCTGCGCGCGTTCCTGGACCACCGCCGCGACGTGCTTGTGCGCCGCGCGGCCTATCGCCTGGACAAGATCACGTCGCGCCTGGAGGTGCTGGAAGGCTATCTGGTCGCCTATCTGAACCTGGACCGCGTGATCGAGATCATCCGGACCGAGGACGAGCCCAAGGCCGTGATGATGGCAGAGTTCGGCCTGAACGACGTGCAGGTCGAGGCGATCCTGAACATGCGCCTGCGCGCCTTGCGCAAGCTTGAGGAGATCGAGCTGCGCGCCGAACGCGATGCCCTGTTGACCGAACGCGAGGGGCTTGAGGCGATGCTGGACAGCGAGGCCGCGCAATGGGCGCGCATCGCGGACCAGCTGAAGGAGGTGCGCAACCTGTTCGGCAAGTCGCGCCCCGAGGGTCAGCGCCGCACCACGATCAGCGAGGCGACCGAGATGCCCGTGATCGACCTGGAGGCCATGATCGAGCGTGAGCCGGTGACCGTGGTCCTGTCGAAGATGGGCTGGATCCGCACCCTGAAGGGCCACCAGCCGCTGGACGCTGAACTGAAGTTCAAGGACGGCGACGGCCCCGGCCAGGCCCTGCATGCCGAGACGACCGACAAGCTGATGATATTCGCGTCGAACGGGCGGTTCTACACCCTTCCGGTCAATACGCTGCCCGGCGGGCGCGGGATGGGAGAACCCTTGCGCCTGATGGTCGATCTGCCCAACGAGGCGCAGGTCATCGCCATGTTCCCGTGGCGCGAGGGGGCGAAGTATCTGGTCGCATCACGAGCGGGCGACGGGTTCATCGTGGGCGCGGGGGACATCCTGGCCCAGACCAAGACCGGCAAGCAGGTCCTGAACGGCGACGCGCTGCTATGTCGTCCGGTATCGGGCGACCACGTCGCCGTCGTCGGCGAAAACCGAAAGATGCTGGTCTTTCCCTTGGCCGAACTGCCCGAGATGGCACGCGGCAAGGGCGTTAGGCTGCAGCGTTTTGGCAAGGGCGGTGGGCTGGTCAAGGCGGATGAGCTGGTGGATGCGATCTGCCTGACGCTGGCGCAGGGCCTATCCTGGCCCATGACCGGCGGCAAGACCCGGACCGAACCGGACCTGACTGAATGGCTGGGCAAGCGGGGCAGTGCCGGCCGAATGGCGCCGCGCGGTTTCCCACGCGACAACCGCTTTGCCTGAGGCGGCACCCCTCGCGACGCCGAGGCGCGCCGCGAGGGTCCAAGGTGGTTGAGCCGCCCGGAAGGGTCGCTCAGAGCCCGCCGCCGCCGACGGACCCGAAATATTCGCCGGTGATGTAGCTGGCCTCGTCCGAGGCCAGCAGCACATAGATCGGCGCGATCTCGACCGGCTGCCCAGGACGACCCAGGGGTTGGCTTGCGCCATGTTCCTTTGCCTTGTCGGTCGGCTGGCCGCCGCTGATCTGCAGCGCGGTCCAGTAGGGGCCTGGACAGACTGCGTTCACGCGGATGCCGCGGGGGGCCAGCTGTTTCGCCAGCGACTGCGCGAATGCCACGTTCGCGGCCTTGGACTGCGCATAGTCGAACAGATGCGCCGACCCCGAGAACGCCTGCACCGACGAGGTGATGATGATCGATGCGCCCGCATCCATGTGGGGCAGCGCGGCCCGCGTCACCCAGAAGGGCGCATAGATGTTGGTCTTCATCGTGGCGTCGAAATCCTCGGTCGTCAGGTCCTCCAGCTTTTCGCAGAACTGCTGGCGGCCGGCATTGTTGACCAGGATGTCCAGCCCGCCCAGCTGGGACACTGCGCTCTCGACCATCTCCTTGCAGAAGCCCTCGTCGCGCAGGTCGCCTGGAACGGCGACGGCCACGCGGCCCTCCGCCTCGATCAGCGAGACGACCGCGTCGGCATCGGCCTGTTCGTCGGGCAGATAGCAGATGGCGACGTCCGCACCCTCGCGGGCAAAGGCGATCGCTGCCGCGGCGCCGATGCCGCTGTCGCCGCCGGTGATCAGGGCGCGCTTGCCCGACAGGCGGCCTGCGCCGCGATAGCTGGTCTCGCCATGGTCGGGCAGGGGGTCCATCTTCTGGGCCAGGCCCGGAAAGGGCTGTTCCTGCGCCGGGAAATCGGGGACGGGAAGGCGCGGCTCGGCGATGGCGCCACTGCGGAACGGGGGACGGGCGGGGGTGTCGGACATCTGTGGCCTCATGCGTTTGCGGTTCGCAGGCCAACCGCACAGCAAGGCGAATGTTCCGGTCCGTCCGGGACAAGAAAGATCAACCGCGCACGAAAAAGCCGCCGCCCCGATGGGACGGCGGCGATGGTCGGCGCGGTCTCAGGCGCCATTGTAAAGCGGCATCACGCCCGCCTCGGCATGGACGGCGTTGACGGTGGCGCGGTCCAGCTTCATCGCGGTTGCCAGGTCATTCAGATAGCGGGCCTCGGCCTCGCTATCGAAGTCGATCGCCAGCAGCGACATCAGATAGACCTGACGCTCCATCCCTTCGGGGACCTCGCGGGCAAGGCCCGCCGCGTCGACGGGCGCGGCCATCTGGTCGCGGATGAACTGGCGTTCGTCATCGTCCAGATCATCGCCAAGATGGCCCAGCAGGCGCTGGCGTTCGGTGTCGTCGACATGGCCGTCGGACTTGGCCGCCTGGATCATCGCGCGCAGCATCAGCCCGGCGATGGCGTTCTGTTCCGGCGTGGGCGCGACCTGCGGTTCGCCGTCATGGGCCAGCGCATCGTCGAACAGCGCACCAAAGGTGGCGTTGTTCTTTTCCTGCGATCCCTTGGTGGCCAGATGGCCCGCCGCACCGCCCGCGGCCGCGCCGCCCAGAAGGCCGCCCAGCATTCCGCCCAGGCTGCCGCCGCCCATGCTGCTGCCGCCGCGCTGGCCGCCCAGCTTGTCCAGCAGGCCGCCAAGCGAACCGCTGCCCGTCCCGGTGCCGCCGCCAAGGGCACGGCCCAGCATCTGGTTCAGGCTGCCGCCCGACGTACCGCCGGTGTTGTTGCCCAACAGGTTGTCCAGCAGGCCGCCGCTGGCCTTGCGCTGGCCGGGACGCCCGCCATGCTGGTTGTTCATCATCGTGCCGATCCCCTTGGCCAGCATCACGCCGGCGGCGACCTTGGTCAGGCTTCTCATCAGGCTCATGCGAATCCCCCTTGTGGATGGGCGCGGACCTGATGGCCCGGCGCCTTGCGCTGCCAAACGATATGGGTCGCCCGGCGGTTCCTGCAAAGGGGCGGGCAGACGCCGCGACCCCGACATGATTAGCCACGGCACGCAAGCCCGCCCTTGATTTCCCCGCGCGCGCCTTATACATCGCGGCGCACGTCAATCCGGGGCCCTTTCAGCCATGCCCCGCGGATCCAGGAGGCCCACATGGCAAAGGCAAAGTTTGAACGGAACAAACCGCACGTCAACATTGGCACGATCGGCCACGTTGACCACGGCAAGACGACGCTGACGGCGGCCATCACGAAGTACTTCGGCGAATTCCGCGCCTATGACCAGATCGACGGCGCGCCCGAAGAGAAGGCGCGCGGGATCACGATCTCGACCGCGCACGTGGAATACGAATCCGAGACGCGCCACTACGCGCATGTCGACTGCCCGGGCCACGCCGACTACGTCAAGAACATGATCACCGGTGCCGCCCAGATGGACGGCGCGAT
>NZ_VDDC01000026.1:0-64879 GCF_006239215.1 Paracoccus haeundaensis | reverse complement strand
TCAAAGTCCAAAGTCGCCGGCCCCGTCCCTACGGCCCTTGATGGAGAGAGCGGGCCGGGCCCGGCTCGCCGCCTCGCTGCACGGCAAGCGACATTTCTAAATGGCGGAACACGCGACATTTTAACTTGGTGACAACACTAAGTTTAGAATGGGTGAGTTCTATTGCGAAACGGGACAATCTAGAATTTTTTGGTCTTTTCCCGGATCGAGGATTTCCTCATGGCGTCGCATCTCAGCCTCGTGAACACCGTATCATCGTGGCCATGCTTCAGCTCAAGATCAGCTTGGCCGGCACCGATCGACAAATTATCGGGAGATCCAGCGCAATTTCTGTGCCCTTTAAACATCACGGGATCCGCCTTCTCGACACGTGCCATGTGATTAAATTTAGGTCGTTCCCAGCTTCAGCCAAACGAGGTTAGAACTCCATTTTGCTCGACCATGGAGCAATTACGGCCGAAGGCCTTTGCCGCATAAAGCGCCCGGTCCGCTGCCTGAACGACCTCTTGTAGCGAAGCCGCATCGGACCGCAGTCGGCGGTGCAGACCGACGCTAACCGTCACCGGCGCTCCGGGGCCGGAAACGCTGGCGGCCGCAGCATGGACCCGTTCGTTGAGTGAGCGGGCAGCTACTTCATCATTTGCTGCGATCGCCAGAATGAACTCTTCTCCACCATACCGTCCAACGACCTCATGGAGGCGCACGGTGGACTGCAGAGCCGCGCCGAGCTGGCGAAGCACGTTATCGCCGGCATCGTGTCCATAATTGTCGTTGATCGCCTTGAACCTGTCGATGTCGAGCAGCAGAACCGTCACGTCGGTCTCTGCTTCATCGGCGGCTGCGATCAACGTCTGGATCGAGTGTGTCGCGGCCCGGCGGTTCAGCAGGCCCGTCAGCTCATCGCGAGAAGCCAGAAGTTCGAGCGCCCGGGTTTGCCCTTGTAGCGCATTCCGCGCACGCAGAACCTCTCCTTGCAGCTTCTCGCGCTTCTCGGCACGCATTGCACTCCACAGGACAAACTCAGAGCCATGCATCCGCGCGTTCGCCACCACGGGGACCCGGCTGCCGGTCTGTGTTACCAGGGTCAGCGCTAGCTCTTCGCAGCATCCATCAGCAAAAAGCAAAGGGTAGACATAGCTGTTGCAGAAAATCTTCGACGCCGGCGTGAGTACTGCCTCGATGTGGAGCCCGATCGTCTGACCCAGCACAGAGCCAAACAGGGATGAAGCCTCGGCATTTGCATACCGGATGGTGCGCGAGCGGTCTGTTGCGAAACAAGCGACCGGAAAAGCATCGATCATGACGGCAGCGGCTGCCAACGGAGGCACATCAAACATGAGTATGCACTTCTACAAAGTGCCTGATGTTCTGCGCGACGATCTCAGGATGGGTCATGTGCAGGTAATGGCCATCTGCATCAATGATCTCCATCTGGGCCTGAGGAAGTGAACTGCGGAGGTAATCTCCAACAGCAGGAGGTGCCAGAACGTCCCGCGCACTTTGCAAGATCAGCACGGGATGAGGGGAATGGCCCAGCAGACCGCGATGGTCCGACAAAAATGTCGCCTCGGCAAAGATCTTCGCCGTGAAGGGATCGGTTGAGCAGAAGCTTCCGCTGAGCTCCTGCGAGAGCTCCGAACCGGCGGGCTCCCCGGTAACAACCGGCGCAAGATGTGTCGCCCAGCCAATGTAATTCCGGTCCATGAGAGCGAGAAGCTCTTCAAGGTCTGCGCGCTCAAAGCCGCCGGTGTAGCCAGGCAGGTTCAGAAAGCACGGAGATGGGCACACCATGATCAGTTTTGAGAAGCGTTCCGGTCTTTCAATGGCAGCCATCAGCCCGATCATGCTGCTGACCGAATGGCCGACCAGCGTTGCATCGCGAAGGTCGAGGGCGTCGCATATCTCTCCCAGATCCTCGGCGAAGCCCTCAAGCTGACTGTGCCGAACCGGATCGAACTGGGACAAATCCGACCGCCCTGAGCCGGTGTAGTCGAAGAATACAAGGCGGAAGCCTGCGAGGAAAGGCTCCAACGCCCGCCACATGTTCTGATCGCATCCAAAACCATGCGCGAGCACAAGCGTCTGTTCGCCATCGCCCCTCACCGTGACGTTGTTTCGGCGAATACTTCTCCAGTGCATCATGTCTCGATCATCCCAAGCAGCCCGTTGGAGAAAAGCTATCGCGGGGATGCCAGGCGGGTCAAAGGAGGCGTTATGCTAATTTTAATGGATCCTTAGCAAACAGGGCGACCTTTCTCTCGCCATTACTCGGCTGCGAGCATCCGCATTACCCGATAATGTATAAGCGGCGGCTATGAATAGTTGCCTTTACGACGACTGTTTCTCTGCGAGCAATATGAACGACCTTTGAGGGGTGCCCGCCCGCCGTGACCGCTAGATCCCCCCTGACCCGGCCGGGCTGCGATGACGGACATGTCCGCCCGCCCGGGTCGGGCCACGCTGACGTCTGTGTGGCATTTCGCGTTGAGTGCAAAAGGATGTGCCCTACCCTGCAACGTGAAAAGCCACGAATTGCCGGGTTTTTGCGGATCGAAGAGCGTCCCGTCACGTCGCAACTTACCCGGTTCAAGCGCCGCATCTTGGCGGGCCTGTCGCGACACAAACGAAGAATATGCAATACCAGCGAAATAGAGATGTCACATGCCCTTGTCGGTCAGGCATGATTGGGATGTACTCGTGCGAGTGATCAAAAAGCGCTCTGTTGACGAACGGCACATTGGGCACCGTCTGTCGCTGACAGCGCGGCCAGGCGATTGCGCAGTGCGGCGCGCTTGCGCAGTTCCGCGTCCGGATCAATTGCGACGCGCTGGCGTATCGTCCGCTCGCCGCCATAACAACTCGAGTAACCCAATCCCACTCTGTCGGACCCATGGCTGAAGCCTCCGGCACAAATGCGGAAACCGGGCGTGTATGACGCCGTCGTCTCATAAGCGTAGCCGCGCGCAATGTTCGTTTCCACGTCTTGAAGAAGCCGCGAAATATTGCGCTGTTCGGAAGATATGCGGGCGTTACAGCGCTCTGCCGTGGTGGCACATGAGGCAAGGCTTCCTATGATCGTACATGCGATGAGAATTGGTGTGGGTGTCATCTTATGGATCCCTGGTAGGCACTTGAAGCCGATTTCGGTGATGAACTTCTGCGATCGTTAAGATTTCGAAATGGAAAAAGGAGGTCATAGGGACGAGCCCTGCCCGGCCGCCGGGTTAAAACATCGATGCGACCGCCTTGCGAAGCTTCTGCCGGATCGTCGTGGTTCTGATGAATTCCTCATCCTTGAGGTAGGTCTTTCCGTGAAGCTCCACCCTATCGTCGAGAGCCAGGTCGACGCCCCAGCACGCGGCCACGTCCGGGTCGATGCCATCCGGCTGACCATACCGCGTGCACAAGATGCCGGGGATCCATTCCGTCACGATCACCGATGGAAGCTTGCTCTCGAGTTCCCGTGCAAGTGCCAGCGAGAAACACCGGGCGCCGGCCTTTGACACCGCGTAGCCGAGCTTACCCTGCCGTGGATCGTCCCCGGCAAAGCTGCCGACGTTTACGATCCTGCCTTTTTTCTGCACCAACATCTGCGGCAAAAAGGCCCTGACGCAGTTTACTGGACCTAGAAGGTTCGTCAGGATCTGGTCGTTGATACGATCAGCATTTGAAGACAAAAAATCACATTCATCGAGGATAGCTGCGTTGTTGATGAGAATGTCTACGGTTCCGATATTTTTCTGAATTTCCGTAGCCGCTGTTTGCACATCAAAAAAATCTGCAACATTGCACCTTATCGGGAGGAATGAACTCGGAGCGCAGTTTTCTCCCGTGACGTGCAGTTCGCGATCATTTCGTGCGATGCCGACGACGACGACCCCACGTGCTGTAAGGCGGCGGGACAGTGCCCGACCCAAACCGGCACTTGCTCCCGTCACCACAGCAAGCAGACTTTTGTCGGTACATGGCAATTGGAGGCTCCGATCTGAATTCGTCTTGAACGAGGCGACCGATCTTCCGTTCAAATATCTGAATCAGATCGTAATTACCCAATCACAGGATAAGAAAACACTGAACAGTCACTTCGGCTTTAAGCATAGTGCCAATTTAACGGGGATTCTGCAGTACAAGAAATGTTTGAATGCCAAGAAATACCGGCAGTTAGTCCTGCAATCATAGCGATGCAATTATATGGCGATCTAAAAATCACCTTTGCAACTTTAAATACGAATGCCTGTCAGTACTGTCGCAGTGTAATTCTCAATGATATTTATCAAACGAGAAGACCCACGGAAGCAGTACTTTAAACGAATTCGGTGGACTTGTCTCTGAATAGTGGTGCTGTCATCAGCGCTCGGAAAACCCAGGATCAGACTGAAAGATTTTGGCCTGATGAAGTTTGTAGCCCACGGGTTGAACTGAGTGGCGAACCTCTCAGCTTCCATGCTCATATCGTTATCGTGGGCAAGCAGTCTTACGCTTGGAACGACCAGGACTTTTGATACGGCTTCACCAAGCGGCAAACTGCCGTGAACGTCATATCAATGAAGATGGATTATCTTGGCAGCTCCAGTAAAGACTCTCGCACTGACATGCGGCTAAGGTCTGAAACTTGAATAGTTTCTGAAAAATTATCGATACGCAAATTATAGCTGTTAAACGAGGACTAAAATTTTCGTGTTTTATTGGAAATTTGTCCTAGGCTCAGTTTGGCGAGCTTTGGTATATGTGCAGATATATACGGCATGACGTCCAAAGTCCGTTACCCTTGCCATGGCAGTCAGTGTAGGAGATCTTAGATTGAACGATATGACGATGGATGCACCTGCACAGAAGGTAGAACGTCTGAGCTACTGCCTTTATAGAAGTTCGGCCGCACCCGGACTTAATGCCCCCGCGTTGGACTACCTTTTGGTAAAATCCCGCATCCGCAACCAGGAGTTGGGACTGTCAGGATGCCTCCATTACGAGAATGGAATATTCTTTCAATGGCTTGAGGGTCCGCCGTCCGCTCTTTACCCGCTATTGAGCAAACTCGAGGAAGACAGCAGGCATATCAACTTTACCGTCCTTGATCAGGGGTCCCTGGAACAGCGAATATTCGATCAATGGCAGATGCGGTTTTCAGACAGTCAAGTCGCCTCACTTTTTAATTGGCTTACAACTCAAAATAAGACCGAGGTCAGTGCCGATGATTATGCTCAAAACGTCAAAAACTTCATGAAGTCCATTGGTTGAAAATATGGTATAGATTCATGCTCTTTTGAATTTTTCCCGCTCCTCAAATTGACGAATCGATTTATCCAAACATATCGACCTTAATAGCGCCTTGTTAAATCGCCAGTGCGACGATCGCGACAATTACTGCCAGTCCTGCGATGACGATGTAATGTAATTGACCAAGGATTGCGGCCTTCGCCAGGCCGCCTGCCTGCTGCATCAAGTCAGGCCACGTGTAGCTCACGAAATCACCTTGTGTCAGCAAAGCCTGCAGGCGGCCCTCGGAATCGACAACAGGCAGACGTCGGAAACGTTCATTCGACATTATCCGAAGCCAATCCAACACGTTATCCGTCTCTTTTGCCATACGGATGTCACTCGTCATGATATCCGACAGAACAACGGTCTGCGGATCTCTGTTCTCGGCCACCAATTTGAACATGATATCGCGCTCGGTCACGATCCCCTCGACCTGACCTGAGCCGTTTGTAATCACGATGCAGCCATAGTTTTTGCTTTTCATCGCCTGAACGGCGACAGCGACCGTCGTATCCCGGCGTGCCGTCAAGGGACTGAACTTACTAGCATACTCTGGTCGATCGACGATCCGTGAGCCCTTCCTGGCAGTGCTGACACTCATTCCGGTGACCTTTGCCAAAAACATCATTCGTTTGAGAGCGACCTCACCAATGGTGACGCAACGGCAGGCTTGATCAAGCGCTTTTTGCGGCCATTTCGTCGCAGACTGCACAATGCCCACAGCCCCCAGTCAGTCATGCTGCGTATAAACGGTCACCGGTTTTAACGTCTTTCTGATGGAAGACATTTTAACTGAGAATGCCCGGTTCCAAACGGGTCAGTAGTCAGAGAACTTTTGCCGAACCGAGCTTGGTTCTAGGTGCCATCCGTTCGGAGGAGAGTGCCCTGGTGATCTTCCGCCGCTGCCGCCCGGCCCTGCCCTAGTCCTTTGCCAAGCGGGCCATGGCTACCGTCAGGGCGCAGCCGCATCGCTGCGCCCCAAAGGTTGCCCGGCCAAATATCTCAAGTGCGGGTCTCTTGCGTGGCGAGGGAAGGGTCTGCCATTGACCAAGACAAGACCCACCAGCGTGAAAGATCCGGGATCAATCGGGTTTCGGATCGCGGATCACTGCCGGATTGGGCTGAGGATCCTCCAGTACTTCTGTGTCAGAGCGGAACAGGTCCTGGGTCAGGGAATAGTTTTCAGTGGCCAGACTCAGCAGCTGCTCTGTGCGAAGCTGATTCTCAGCAGCACTGCGGGCCTGAATTTCTTCCGCTTCCAATGCTTGCGAGGACAGGATGGTCTGGCGATCCTGGGTCGCAATGGTCGCTGCAGGTGTATCAACATTGCGCTGTTGGACCGCTCTGGCCATCCTGTCCATATTGGCTGCCGGCTCTGGCGAGGTCGACGCCGATTGTGCAGGCTCGCCGGAAGGTGTCGCTGATGCCGATGCCGATGCAGGTTGGTCGTCCGACGACGGCGACGCTGATGTCGACCGCGACGCTTCTACAGGCTGGCTTGACGAAGTTTCTTGCGACCGGGTCTGCGGTGTGGGCTGTGTCTCGGCCGGTTGGTTCTGACTTGCTTCCGCCCTGGTAGGCGTCGCCTGAGTTTCCTGAGGCGGGGAGGTATTTTTAGACGAATTGCTTCCTGCAAAGGGAGATGCAAAACTGGTGATCAACATGATGGCTCCTGGATGTTTTACAACCTGTTAAACTTTTGTTCATCATTTTCGCCATTTAATATTCTAGAAAATTTTAGCGGATTTATAGAGTTAAGGCAGATGCTAAAGATCTAATATATAAAAATCGATGGCAACGCTGATTTGACTTTCATCCATGCTATCACGATGGAACGTCACATTAGGAATCCATCATGACTACTTCCATGTTTAAGCTGCCGGCTTTTGCTGCAATCCTGGTTTCACTGGCAGCCTGTGCCAACAAATCGGACGAGATTGCGGCAAGTTTTGTTTCTCCCACCCCGTATCAAGGAATGACATGTCAGAAATTGGCTGCTGAAGCGCAAGTCGTTGCCAATCGCGCCGCTGCCGCTTCCACTGCGCAGGATAAGAAGGCCAGCAATGATGCAGTCGCAACGGGCGTCGGTGTGGTTCTGTTCTGGCCGGCCCTCTTCTTCATCAAAGGTGACGGGTCGCAGGCTGCCGAAGTTGGGCGTCTGAAAGGGGAAATGCAGGCAATCGAGACGGCAAACACTGCCAATAACTGCAACATCAGGTTTGCATCATAGATCCCGCGTATAGCGTTGGCAGATTGGATAAGAGCGACCCCATTGGTCCAGATCTAAAACACTGAAGCTTTGCTGAACAATCGAAAACTAAGGCCGTGCAATCGCACGGCCTCATTTATGTCATTAAACAATACTTATGAGATCGCTCGCATATCAACGCACCGAATACGTAAGCAGAGATCAAGAACTTCTCCGTATGAAAGTACGCCGTCTCTATGACGCTCAGCCGCGGAAGGGTTACTGTCTATGGAAGCATTCTAAAACCTAGCAGAGACGCTGCGGGGCTCGCGTAATTATAAGCCGTGTGATGTGGCGCACCATAAAACGTCAAACCATCTTAATCGTTAGGTGGGCATCGACGCGCGGTTACGCATGTGGATATTTTCACGGCTTTAGGGAGCAAAAACAAAAATCTAACTTCTTGGCTACGACTGGCGTGCCATGAATTGTTCACGTCTACGTCGTTTTTTCGGACAGTGAGCTATTGGCGGCTATTTGCCACACGGCGTTCAACGAATTTGACAGCGCACCAGCAAAGATGAGAAATTATTATCGTTCACAGAACCGTGAGGCCTGCCGTGAAAATTACGAGAAAAGGAACAAGACGGCCTGACGCTTCAAAGCCTGGGTCGATCTTTCTGCGGCTTCAGGAGATCGAGAAGGAACGTCGCAAAAAGGAGCAGATCGAGCGGATGATCGAAGCGAAAGTCGACCTTGCCCTGCGCCGGCTGCTTCACTGAAGCGCGTATATGAAAAAACGTCTCTGTCGGCGAACTGCGCGAGATAGTTTTCCAGACATAACTGACATATCGTTTGATCGTCATTTGCTCCTAAGCAAAGCCGTATCCCATACCATCAGCTTGGATTCAGGCGGCTTCTCATCTCCCATTCGGTCATCCGCGCGCCTAATGTGATGACATAGCGTGCCACAGCGCTGTGTGTATCTTGGGGTGGTACGGATGCATCCATGACCGCATAGAGGGATTTTGCTGCTGCATAATCGCCCATACAAGTGATTTCAGGTGCTCCGCCCAAACCGTAGAAATTTTCCAAAGCTATTTCAATCTGATCCTCGGGAATGCCTGCAAATTTAAACTGCAACCGAAGGCTGTGATCTTCCATCTGCGTATTCTCCAAAACACGTGATAGATGACGCTTTATACAATCTATGCGTTTTTAATACAACTTTCGGATTACACGTGCTCAGGCTGCTCAATCAGCAAGCTTCCTATACCGGAAGCTTATTTGAGCGGCATCGTCTATGGCCGTTTTGCTGTCAAACCATTTATTTATACAGACATATAGCCACGCACACAGAAGAGCTTGTTTCTGCAGGCTTATAGAGACGATGCCAAGCAGCTTTAGGGCATGCGTCTGAGGCGAGCCACAGGCGGTTGTCACCGGAAATGCTAAAAACCAAAGCGTTCTGCAGGGTCATATCAATCGGACGGTAATGTTTGTCGTGCAAAACCTCCCCAGTGCCATAAGGGGTTGCCTTTTTTCAGACGCTCGATGACACAAATACCCGGCAGAGCGGATTAGATCCGGGGAGCCGCTGGTGCCCTTTCGGTCTTGCAACGTCACTCACCAACTACAGAGTTCCTGGCACCGATGCAGGAGCCGTCTTTTTCCCACGCAGGGCGCGCTTCCGCGTCAATTGAAGGCCTCTCCGATGCTCACCACAGAAAGTGCCGTGCTTGATCGACTCCGCTCGCGCGCTGCGCGTTTCATGGTGCTTTTCCTATGGCTGCATGTTCCTCTATCTGCCTTCGTTTCGGCCAGTCTGGCGACAGGTGCGTGGACCGGCCCCGTCGCCATCGCTGCCCTTGCTTCGATCGCAACCCTGGATTGGATGCGGAGGAAGACAGGCTACGGCCCTCAGATCACCATCGCGACCAGCCTCGCGCTGATCGTGGGGTTCCTGGTTTTTCAGCTGCGCGGACATGCCTGGCAGATCGATGTCCATATGTACTTCTTCGCCGCATTTGCCACGGTCGCGGTGTTTTGCGACTGGCGCCCCCTCATCGGTTATGCCGGCACGGTCGCGGGCCATCATCTTCTCCTCAACGTCCTGATCCCGCAGGCCGTGTTTCCTGGAGAAGGCGATCTTGCACGGGTGCTCATGCACGCTGTCGTTCTGGCCGTTCAGACTGCGGCATTGATCTGGCTTGCGCAGCATCTTCGGAAGGCATTCAGCGAGTCAGCCGACGCGATCGAGGCGGTGCATCTGGCACAGGCGGAGGGAGAGCGACTTGCCGGGGAACAACGACAGACCGCGGCGCGTGAAGCAGAAACGAGCATGCGTCATGCCGCCTTGCAGGAGCGGGTCGTGCGTGAGATCTCGGCGGGCCTTGAACGCCTGGCAATGGGGGATCTGACCACACCGATCGATAGCTCCCCCCAAGATCCATTTCCGGCCGAGTACGACATGCTGCGCCAAAGCTTCAACCGCGTGACACTGCAGCTTGGGCAGGTTTTTGAGCAGATCATGTCCGTCGCAGGCAGTGTCCGGGCCGGCTCCGACGAGATCGATCAAGCCGCGCAGCATCTCGCCGTGCGCGCTGAAACGCAGGCGGCAACGCTCGAAGAGAGCGCAGCAGCGCTTCAGCAGATGACCAGCAGTGTACGTTCCTCGGCGGCACGCGCCTTCGAGGCGCAGGAAGCGGGGCGCGAGAACAGCACATGCGCCCGAGCTGGCACGCTGGTCGTTCAGGACGCCATCAATGCCATGCAGGAGATCGAGCGCAGCGCCACGCAGGTGACGCAAATCATCGACGTCATTGAAGCGATCGCGTTTCAGACCAATCTCCTGGCCATCAATGCGGGGATCGAGGCGGCCCGTGCGGGCGATGCCGGACGCGGATTTGCTGTCGTTGCCTCTGAAGTGCGCGGCCTTGCGCAGCGCGCCTCGACATCAGCCAAGGATATCAGAGGGCTGATTTCCGAAAGTACCGCGCATGTGCAGGCGGGATCGGCACTGGTCGGACGGACCGGCCAGAGCCTCGAGGATATTCTCAGGATCGCCCTCAATGTGCAGGGAGTGATGGACGATCTATCCGCTGCGGCGCGCGAGCAGGCAATCGGTCTGGAGGAGATCAATTCCGGCGTGACCCTTCTTGATCAGGTGACCCAACACAACGCCGCCGTGGCAGAGCAGACGACTGCAACGGCTGGTACCCTTCGACAGCACTCCAACGAGTTGGTCGCCATCCTGGGCCAGTTCCAATTACCCGATGGCAGTAGGGACTCAGCGAACTTCGGAAGCAGGCCGTCAGGCCCTTATGCGAGCAGACGCTCTACCATGCCTCAAAGCCCCATATCGGCGGCCTGACACTGTCGGATACACCCTGTTCATCACGGGACCGTGATGAAGCATTGCACCGCGGCGTGATGACCGGACGCAAGATTTCGGTCTGGAACTTGTTCCCCGTGCTAATCAGCCCCCGTGGCGACATATCCCTGGATATCTAGAATGCATCATGCTTTGCGTGCGATGAAATTGCGCGCTTCACGTATGATGGTCTCGTAACACTCATCTCGAGGATCGCCATGCCGCAACAATCCGCTCCACTGTCCGTTCTTACCGCGAGCCCGGCCGACAGTGCGGCAATTCAGAATACGCTTGATACCGTGCGCGAGACACTGGGAATGGAAGTCGCCTACCTGTCCGAATTCGTGCAGGAACGGGCGGTTTTTCGGGCGGTCAGTGCGCCTGGCCTCGAGGCGATGATCCGCCCGAGCCAGAGCATGGATTTGAGGGAAGTCTACTGCAAGCACATCCTGGATGGCGGTCTGCCCAGCTTGATCACCGATACCAGCCAGCACGCCATCGCGACCGATCTACCGATCACGCAGATGATCCCGATCGGCAGTCATCTGTCCGTGCCGGTCAGGCGGGCCGATGGCAGCGTCTTTGGAATGTTCTGCTTTCTTAGTCGCCATGCCAGACCTGATCTCGGGCAGGAAGAACTGACAATGGTGTTGGCACAGTCTGTGGGTGTCGGGACACGGCTATTTGGAGCGACTGATCGTGCCACCGACAGGGAGTGTTAGCCGAACACTCAAGTTCCAAACGGTTCAACGCGGGGGGCAGAGCGCATTGACCGCTAAGTCTCCTAACGTTTGAAATCAAAGCGCTTCCATGGGTCGCCAGCCTTTTAGAGGTAGACGCAGGATGCTGTCGAACTCAAACCAGACCCCTCCTCCCATGTCCTGCACATGGCCCCGGTCGATGGCGCGGCCTGACAAGCCGCAGTACAGCAATGCGCCCACGCCGCCATGGCCCACGATGAGGACATCCCCTAGGAGGTCTCTATCGAGACAAGCGTCAACCTCCGACATGATCCTCCGCTGTGCTGCCGACGCCGCCTCCCAACCCCGCACGCTTCTTTCAGGCTGAGAAAAGAAGGCCGAAGAAGTCTGTTCGAGCTCACGCTTGCTGAGAAAACCGGTCGAGGATTGATCATGCTCGCGCATGTTTTCACGAACATCGACGGTAAGACCGAGAGCTTGCGCCAGAGGGGTAGCGGTTTCCATGGCCGTCTTTTCCGGACTGGAAACGATGTGGCGCGTGAATTGCAGGCAACTCTGCCGGGACGCCAGTCGTGCGACACGCAATGCGCCAGTCGAGTTCAAGGACCAGGATCGGCTGCCCTTGATGGGTTCGATCAGGATCTGGGGGGTGTGTGAGGTAGCGGACAGCCGGCGCCATGACAAACCCTTTGGGTTTATGCGATTGATCGACTGTCGTCCCGCAAGGCCTCTCGGTCAAGAGCAATGATGAGCTGGCATCCTACCCGTTGTGAGGTGCCGCACGCTGGCGTCAGCGGCGGGACAGGGCTATGACCGCAACCGCCATGCCTCCAGGATCGGCAGAGACGCGACATCGAAATATGTCAGCCTCATCCTGCACCGTCCTCAGGTTGGAGCGGCCTCCTTGAGCGGCACTGCGTATGCAGACAGAAAGAGACGCGTTGCTCCAAGCACGATCTCTTCTCGCTGTGCTTTGGTCGGTACCGACCCGGCAAACAGTGCATCTTGCTGGACTTGTCCCGCAACCATCGCAATTAGCTGACGCGCCGAGAAACCAACGTCATGGGCCTTGATCTGCCCAAACTTGATCCAGCCGTCGATCATTTCGGCAAGCGGGTTTGTGATGCAAATATGAACCGCTCGCTCATACTCGGCTGCATCTTGCGGAAAGCGGAGTGCTTCTGCCGTCATGAGCCGCAGCAAGCTGAGACTGGGTTTGCTTGAAGCCCATTGCGCCAAGGCTGTCAGCACCTTGGGAAGTGCCTTGTCGACGTTGCCATTTCGATACTGATCAAATGACACCTGATTGGGAATGTCACTGATCGCTGCTCGCACGACCTCTCGAAACATCACCGACTTATCGGGAAAATAACTGTACAGCGTCGCTTTCGAGACCTGTGCCTCTCGCGAGATATCGTCGACACTGGCCCCGGAATATCCATCACGAAGAAACACGACCGCAGCACCGTCACGAACCTGTTCAAGTTTCCGACCCGGCTTCATGATCACGTCTGAAACGCCTGAATGGCACCGATTACCGGCATGACCTTCTAAAACGGCAGAGTTTCGCCTGCGTCCGTTTTAAGAAATCATGCGCCATGATCATCTCACTGCTGGCGAGGACGGGTTTTAACACGGGGATAGGTCACACGCACCTCACGTGCAGATCATATTGCCGAAGGGATTTTCAATAGGCTCTTCCTGAAGTTGAGAGGGGTAGCTTGTGCTACCCCTCTCATTTTCTGATCAATCAGTCAGTGCGACATAATCGCCAGCTGATTAGAGATCCTTGGCGGGACGAGCAGCGCTATCTCCAGCCACGCGCTCGTCATCGATTTCGACTTCGGTATGGCGCAGCGTGTCCCGGACGGTCTCGGTGCGTTCGCTCGCTTCCGTCTCCAGGCTGATCTCCTCGACGACACGGGCTTCCTTGGACACAACAGCCTCTTCGTGACGCTCTGTGGCCTCAACGGTTCGCTCGGCGAAGATGCCATCGCCGGGATTTACCGCGCGGTCGACGGGACGCCGCGTGACGTGGACAGTTTCATCGCGCAGCGTCACCTGCTCTTCGACAGGGGTCTCGACAACATAGGACCGGATGCGCACACGGCCATGATCGGTTTCCCGCTTCCCGACGCGCAGGTTCTCCTTCATGACCTCGATGGGGCCCTCATCGGCGCCCATAGCCGGGGTATCATAAGGTGCGGTAGGTGCCACACCTGCGGTGCTGCGTGCGGCAAGAGCCGCTGCACCGCCATCCCAGCCTTCGTTGCGCCATTCGGTCTCGCGTTGGTCCATATCGATCGTCCCCTCGTCATCGAGGATGTCGATGATCCGATCCCGGTTGGCCGCAGTGGTCTGCACCGACACCAGGTATCCGCCGCGATTCAGGCCTTCAGCATAGGTATGTTTGTCCTCGTCAGGCATGAAGAAATCGCCGAGGGCTTCAAAGAAGCCCCGGTCCTCGTCACGAGCGGTCGTGGTTGACGTTGCAGTCGTGTCACGGCCTGCGACGATATCGACCTTCGAGGAGGACAGGCCTTCGGCTTCGATGCGGCGTACCGCGTTGGCAGCCTCTTCCTGAGTGTCGAAGAAAGCGGTGATCTGCTGGCTGTTACGCTCGGTAGACATATCGTCGGTGAAAGACATTTCTCTGCTCCTGGTAAGGGTCCCGAACACTGCGTTGGGACCGGTTCGTTCGATGGTGGCAGTCTGTTTTCGCAGCTCGACGTCGATGCTCTTGGTATCGATCGACGTGATGGACCGAATATGAAGCTCCTCCTTCACCAGAAGGCGGATTTCGGTCACTGCGACTTCTTCAATGACGGGAACCACATACGTGTCACCCTCGTAGCGGGGTTGGGGGGCTGGTTCGCCCTTCTCCAGCATGCGGTTCACCGCCATTCGTTCGATCACTGTCTCGGTCCTTGCGAGATCGACAACTTCCTGATGGACGTCAGAGGATGTCGTCGCGCGGACCGTGACCTTTCCCGTGACCACGTCGTTGATGATGATCTTCGCGCGCTCCTCTGCGAGAGCGATGGTTTGCACAGAAGTCGTCTCAACTGACTGACTCTTCATGGGAAAGATCCTGTTCTTATCGACGAATGGGTCAGATAGTGCGGCGACGAGCCGTGACGACGGGCTCGACGACGCCCATCCGCCCACCGAACCATCCGGCCAAGGCACCCAGGATCAACACGACGGCTGCCAGAAGAGCACCACGCGTGGCAGCCTTCGTGGCCGTGTCAGCAGCCTCCGTCGCAGCAGCTTGAGCCGTATTCACGGCTTCGGTGAACTGCGCTTGATACTCCTCGATCTGCTGCTGGGCTTCGGGAACGGGAATACCTTGTGCCTGGGACAGTGCCTGAGCCGCCTGACGGCGGGCCTGTTCGGCTTCAGCTTCGGTTCCGGTCAGCGCGGTACGCACTGCGGCGATGGCCGCATCACGAGCAGCTTCCGGATCGGCATCGGCGGGCACGGAACCGCGGATCCGCTCTTCAATCGCCGTGAACGGATCGTTGGGAATGGCCGAGCCGACGACGGAACCCGCGGTGCTGGCGGCACCTCCCACAACGTTTCCAACCGTGCCGACCGCACCGCCGACAAGGCTCGTGACGCTGGAGCCGATCAGGTAGATTACGAAGATCGTGGAAACGGCCCAAGCCGTAAGACCATGCCATCCGGCTGTGGACGGTTTGGGTTTGCCCGACAGACGACCTGCAGCCACACCACCCAACAGAGCTGCCAGGATGGTAGAGATGGCAAACCAGATCCCTGCACCGATCCCAAACGCGCCGGCTGTCGGATTGTCACCGGTGCTGGGGTCGAGCGTCGCCGCGCCCACACCGACGCCCACCATGTTCAAGACGACCTGTGCGGAAACGGCGATGACAGCACCTGCAAAGATCGCCCCCCAGGATACCTGATTGATCATCACCGAACGGGCATCCTCCGCAGGCGTCACCGCGCTCATTGAGATATCAGACGTCCTACTATCAGAGGAATATCCTGATCTCGTATCTGAGGTTTGAGCCATACTGCATTCTCGCTTTTTCATAGATGTCAGAGGATGGTTAGGCCGCCAAATACGAATTACAAACCAAGTAAAAACCATTTACATTGCGCGAGGATAAAATGACGGCCCGTTCAGGGTACGATAAGCGCATTCGTCCCTTCATGGCTTGTTAACCAAGATGGCTTTAGGATGTTCCAATAACAAAAGGCATATTGAGCGGTTTGCCGAAAAAAAGTCGAACCTTTAAGGCGGTACGTTTTTCGGCGCTCAGAGCCTGAACTATTCTGGCGCAACACTGTTCTTCCGGCGACCGGTCGCATTGACCGGAGAGGCAAGGATTATCGCCTTAGCATCTCAAAGGACCCTGAACGGCATGGACGAACTGCTTGATGCAGACGGCGGGCTTGGACCGATCGTGACGAAACTCGAGGCCTGGACCGAGGGACTGATCCGGCTGACACCCAATCTGATCAGCGCCCTCCTTCTGCTGCTGGTCCTCTACGTCGTCGCTCGCGCATTCAGTTATAGTGTCAGTCGGACGTTGAGATATCGCGGCAGGCCCGCACTTGCCAATGTCGGCTCCGCCCTGGTGCGGTGGTCAATCATGATCCTGGCCCTGCTTCTGGCCGCGACGATCGTTCTTCCCTCGCTCCGCCCCGGAGACCTTCTATCAGGACTGGGGATCGGCTCCGTGGCCATCGGCTTCGCGTTCAAGGATATTCTGCAGAACCTGCTCTCCGGTATCCTGATCCTTCTGCGACAGCCTTTTCGTGTCGGCGATCAGATCGTGGTCAACGGCTTTGAGGGAACCGTCGAAGACATCGAGACGCGGGCGACATACATCAAGACCTACGACGGACGGCGCGTCGTCATTCCAAACTCTCAGATCTACACGGGGACGTTTACGGTCAACACGGCGTTCGACTTCCGGCGGTCGGAATATGATGTCGGGATCGGCGCCAGCGATGACTGGGACAAGGCGATGCAGCTGATGGTCGAGGCTGCGGCGTCGACTAAAGGCGTTCTCGCCGATCCCTCCCCCGAAGCATTTCCCGTCGGTATCGACGCTTATCAGAACACCATTCGTCTGCACTGGTGGACGAAGCCTGATCGCGCCAGCGTCATCCATACCCAAGGCCGGGTCATCCTGGCGGCCTTCAAGGCGCTCAACGGCGCCGGGATCGATATGCCCTATCCGACGCAGGTGCATCTTTGGCACGACCAGACAGAAGACACCGACGGTGATCGCAAAAGACAGCGCGAGGGGTGGCCTGCCGGCAGAGGCGATGTCCCGCGCTCCCGGTTCGATGCCGCGAAGGAGGCATCGAGGGAAAACCAATCGTCCAGGTCAGACTGATAAGGTCTCCATGATGAAATTTTCCTGATGAGGCGGGATTCACCCCGTCTCTCTGAATGATCCACACATGTTGTTTTGTCCAAAAGCCAAGATTGGCTCAAGAATTGCAAGAGCAGACCGATGCTAGAGAAACTGTCTGAAGCGCCTGATCCCTATATCCTTGTCCTGATGGCATTCGGAGTGCTTATCGCCCTCGTGGCATGGCTGCCGCTGGTGCTTCGCCGCCTGCCCCTGTCGCTTCCGATCGTGTGTATTCTCATCGGGGTCGGGCTGGGGCTGGTTCCTGGGCTACGGTTCGACCCCTCGCCTCTGAAGTATCCCGAGATCGCCGAACGGTTCTCCGAGTTCGTGGTGATCATCGCGCTCATGGGGGCAGGTCTGAAGATCGACCGGGTCCTCGGACTTCGGTCATGGATGATCACCTGGAGGCTCATCTTCCTGACCCTCCCCCTGGGGATCGCGCTCATCGCACTTCTGGGTGGGACATGGCTTGCCCTGCCGTGGACCATGGCCCTTCTGCTCGGTGCCGTGCTTGCCCCGACGGATCCGGTGCTGGCCTCGGACGTCCAGGTCGGTCCGCCAAAGTCGGGTGAGGAAGATGAAGTCCGTTTCGCGCTGACCTCGGAGGCCGGCATTAATGACGGTGCCGCTTTTCCCTTCGTCCACCTGGCCATCGTCCTGTCAGCAGCGGCCGTGACACAGGAGCCCTGGCTCTGGGACTGGCTGAGCTACAATGTCCTGTGGGAAATCGGTATCGGTGTCCTGGGCGGCTATCTGATTGGCAAGCTCTTCGGGTGGATCACATTCCACATTCCTGCCGAGAGCAAACTGGCCCAGACTGGTGACGGGCTGATCGCGCTTGCCGCGACATTCATCTCCTACGGCTTCACAGAGACCCTCCACTCCTACGGGTTTCTATCGGTGTTCGTCACAGCGTTGACCTTTCGTCAGGCTCATCGGGATCACGATTTTCATACGGACATGCACGATCTGACAGAGCAGGTCGAACGGATCGCGATGATGATCCTGCTCCTCATGTTCGGAGGTGCACTGGCCAATGGACTGTTGGCAGCCCTTCGCCCGGTGGACATCGCAGGCGCGCTGCTCATCCTTTTGATCATTCGCCCCGTGACCGGAATGATCGGCCTCGGTGGCACGAAGGCGACGCTCGGCGAACGCTTGACCATCTCGTTCTTCGGGATCCGCGGGATCGGTTCGTTCTATTATCTGGCTTACGGCCTCAACCACATCGACGATTTGACCCATGCCGCGCGTCTATGGGCTATCGTGGGGCTCGTGGTGCTGCTGTCCATCATCATGCACGGCCTCACAGTGACCCCAATCATGAGGCGACTGGACCTCACGCACGGTCGTGACCCTGATGCGGATGATGCAGTGCCGCCCCCGGGCTTTCAGGGGCCAGCTGCCTGACACATGCGTCAGCAACGCGACGCAGATAAAAAAGGGCCCCTTAAGGGGCCCTTGCTAGTTGTTACGATGGAAGAACCTTATGCGTGCTCAGACTCGTCCTCGTCGTATTCCGCAGCGGCGTCGTTGATCGTGTCCTCGGCGAGTTCTGAGAGCTTGCTGTCTGCAGCGCTCTCCTGGTCCAGAATGGTCTCGAGATGGGCTTTCGCCTCGTCCAAGCCGAGAGCATCCGCAAAGGCGCTCATGGAGCCGTAGCGGGTGATCTCGTAATGCTCGACGGCCTGGCAGCTGAAGATGATGGCTGCATCGCCAGCGGCAGTTCCTCCAAAATCTTCAAGCAGGCTCTCGCTCTCCTCGAGGATGCCATCGATGGCGTCACATTTCTCGGCTTTGGCCCGCTTGCCCAGGAGCGTGAAGATCGCCTCAAGGCCTTCGATCTGGGCGGCGGTCTCCTCCCGATGTTGTGTCAGCGCCTCGACCAGCTCCGGGTGGTTGGCCGCCTTGATCATCTTGGGCAGAGATTTGTAGATCTTCTTCTCGGCATAATACATATCCGCCAGCGCATGTTCGAAGAGATCAGCCAAACCCTTCGACTCGCTGGCCTGCTTGGATGCCTTGGCAGAGGCCGCTTTGGCAGCGATGGTCTGGGAGCGCTTCGCACGTGTTTCAGCGCTGGCTTTTTCGGCTTTCCCACGTGCAGCTTTGCTCGATTTCGACGCTTTTTCCTTTGCCTTGGTCGACGTCTCGTCAGCAGCCTTTTTCTCTTTTGCCATGATCAGGTTCTCTCTCGCGTGTTGGTTGGATAATTGTGGAATTGCCTGCTGAAACGCCGGTGTTTAGGCGGCTGTTCCCACGGCAGCGCGGCATTTGTTATCGGGCAGCCAATCGCGAATGTTCCGCTGTTGGTTTTCGGGTTTCCCGGCCCTGAGGCCAAAAGGCGTGAACGGCGCACGCGGCTGCCAGACCGAGGACAGCGCCGGCTGCAACATCAATGGGATAATGCTTACCGCGGGGCACCTGAATCCCGGCAATCATCGCAGCAACTGCTAGGGCCGGAACGGCTGTCTGCGGCAGATCGCGCGCCATGACGGTGGCCACAGCCACGGCTCCGGCAGTGTGACCGGACGGAAACGAAGTGTCGTGTCCGCCTTCGCTTTCACCCGCCTCGCATTCATAGGTCTGCTCTTCGATCATGACTTTCGGGCGTGTCCGCTTGAAATTGTTCTTGATGATCCGTTTGACAGAGTTTGCAAGAACATGAGCGGTCATCATCTTGAGGCCGACCTGCGTCATCTGTGGTCGATGGGTAATCGCCCCTGCCCCGATCATTGCGGCACAGACGATCGACAGCGGGATCTGATCAGCGATCTCGCTGGCAGTCCCGAGTGTTTTGACCACTGGATGATGGCGGTGGCGCGCAGCAGAGCGTGCAACTTCCTTGTCCGCTTCTTCGACTGCGGAGGCGACGTCAGACGACGGATCATTATTTTGGCTGTTCGGGTTCATTGCTGATCGCTTTCTTGCTGATCTTGCGCCGGTCATGCGGCGATGATCTGAAAGCAGATATTTCCATCCCTGGTTCCGGCAATAAAAGATGTAGCGCGAGAAGCAGGGGTTATTATCGTTGGCAGGTTCTTGCTTGATAAAGATTCATCAACTGTTGTTCTGACGCATGATCCAACCGGGCTGCGATGGCGGAAGTCTGCGCCCGCCCGGATCATGCTTTTCCATCGCGCGGCGTTTGCCTTAAATCAGAACTCTCACTTCCAATTCCACATAATCTTCACTGCGAGCGACGGCGCAGCCGTCATTGTTCGACAGGACAATGACGGGGATGCCGCGCAACGACACATCAAACACGCGCTCGCAGCTGACGTAGAAATTGTTGCAGTCGATCAGCGCAATGGGGCGGTCGGATTGCTCCACCGGGCCTGCCCTTATTCTATGGGCAGGCGGCGCACGACGCCGGCGACAACCCCCCATATCTCGGTCGTCTCCGTGACCGGGATTGTGGCATAGGCATCCGCACGGGCGCGCGGATCGAGAAACCAGACACCATCGCGCTTGGCGAGCTTCTTGACGGTAATGGCACCATCGACCACCGCGACGACGATGCGGCTGTGACGGCGCTTGCCAGCACGATCTACGGCGATCAGGTCGCCGTCCAGGATGCCCTCGGCCTCCAGGCTGTCGCCCGACACCCGCCACCAGAAGGTCGCATGCTCATGCCTCACCACCCACTTGATCGGGTCGATCGTATCCTCAAGATCATCCGCGGCTGGTGACGGAAAACCGGCCGGAACCGGCATGGATGCCAGGGGCACATGCCGGTCTACGAGCGTGATCTTGATGGGGCTTAAATGCAGGGTCATGGCTATTAGAACAATACAGGAACAACAGCCATAACCCGAACACCCCCTGCGGCGTCAAGGACGGATCATAAAAGTTAGCTCATAATCCTGACTGGCTTCTAGATCGCGTGCCTCGGCATGATGTTGAGGCCGATAACTTCGCCCGCGTACCGCGCCCCCATCATGAAGCCCGCAGCCCAGGTCCGGATGCGGTTATGGGCTTCGATAGGGTTGTGGGTTTCGTCCTCGGAAAGCAGAAGCTCATAGACTGGAACCGGGTTTTCCCCGTCCCTAGTGTCGCAGAGGCTGAGCCTGATAACACTGTCAGACATTGTTTGCTGACCGCGATCCTCCAGCTCAATAGCTGTCAGATGCTCCAGAACCAAAAAGCCTTTCGTCCCAGGTGGGGGCAGCACAGGCATGAACAGCATAAGGTTCTCTCTCATCGCTTCCTCCCGTTTTGAAAGCTGCGCAACAGGTCATGGAAACCTTACCTGTGTCAATTAGTCAGTTTCCTCTACGCCAATCCTTCGGAAGCTCGAATGTTCCTGCCCAGATCCCCCGCCGCGCTACCTTAGCGCGATCAGCTCCTGCTTCGTGCCTGTCGTCGCGGTCATAGTAGGGCACCGCCCAACCGTTCTCGATCATCCATCCCGAAAGGCTGACATTGGCTACGGCACAGTCTCCGAGGATACGGCGGTAGCGGTCTTTGCCCTGTGATTGGCAAGTTACGGGTCTGCGGGCGATGAAGTCTGAAAGAGCTAGTGCCGCCTGCTGACCGCAGCGCCATGCCCGGCCTTGGCGATCAAAGCAGGGTTGCCGTGATTCAGGCGCGTCGATGGATACCAGCCTGATCCGCTCGCCATGAATTTCAATTGTGTCTCCGTCGATGACGCTGGCCTGCCCAGCAACGCTGTTGGCTAAGCCTGGTCCTGCTACGGTGCAGCACAGGACAGCGACTAAGAAAAACCTATTCATCCGGCGCTTCCTTCCTTGAGACGGTCCTATAGGGCGTTCCGGCTGCAACAGGCTGTTATTCACAGCCATGCAACAGTGCGGCTAGGGCTTCCGGTTGATTGGACGCGCAGGCGTTGCCCCCGTCTCATTCTCTCTCTGCTCCCTCCATACACTGTAGGAGCACAAAACGTCCGGATGGCCCTATCGGGGTCATGATCCTGCATAAGAATAAGAGGTAGATTGGTATTCAGTCCGCTTGGCAGACTCGCGTAAATCAATGGCCTTTCCCATCACGGCCAAAGCCTTCGCAAGATCGGAGTCCTCGATCTTGAACGCCGCCAGTCCAGCAAGGTCGAGCGCCTTCACATGCTCTGCTTCCATAGCGGCGCGATCCTCACGACCTGCCTGTTCATCATCCGGCGTAGCTGGACGGCCAGCCCACCGACCGAGAAGCGCAAGGGCGCGCTTAGGGGCGGACAGTCGATAGGCATTACTCACCTGTCGGACCTGCGGTCCGCGGCCTTCGTTCGGAGCAGGCTCGAAGCGGCGCAGCCAGTCTATGAAGCCGTGTTCACGCAGCGCCTTCAGCGCCCGTACAACCGCGTCACGCGACCGGCACAGCTTGTCAGTGATGTAATCAAGGGACGGGTCTAGTCGGCCCGACTTGAAGTTCACCAGATTGGCAAACAGCGCCAGCACCTCCAATGCCACGCCTCCAAGGGGACCGTTCCGCTTGCCGGGCTCCTTGTTGGCCCGCTCATAGTGTCGAGCTGCCATAAGGAATTTCTGCACGTCCTGCCGCGACGTACCGCGCCAGAATGATGCCTCGCACGAACCCTTACGCCGCGAGTTGCGGCGGATGGGTTTGCGATCTGCCGCACCGCCGTCTGCGGGCGCGCCATCATTAACGCCGTCTATGCGTTTGAAAAAAATGCCGCGTTCTGCGGCCTCTCCGGTATTCATCTGCTGCTCCTCGATCAAGAAGCGCGGTGTCCGCACGCAAGCCGTATCCGTTCGCACAGATGCGTTGTTTGCTCTTGATTTTTGGGAGTGGGAGGATAACTATAGCAGGTACAAACACGTGCTAGTTCAGGTCGGCAAAACCTGAGTTATCAACACCAAGCCCTTCGTGCGGACCCCCGCGCGGGGGGTTTTCTTTCGGGCTGGTATTTTTATCTGACTTTGCGCGCCCCTCCCGTTGCAGGGATTTTAGCTTGCCGCACGACGGAAAGGCGCATGCGTGGCAGTTGATAGAATGCACATTCTCCACCAAGTAGACGCATCAGTAAGCCTCCCAAATAATTTCGGAAATCTGACCGTTGTAATCCATGGTCCTCATCGCAATGCCGCGCCTCGTTCCGGCTTGTTCTCCACCGTGATACCCAACCCGGTCACGAACCCACAAAGGCGCGTCCTCCAGGCGGATACTGATCCAACGAAACTCGCCGGCCTCGTCATAGAAACCCCGCTGCGTCGAATCTGATATCTCGATGCCCTCACTGTTCCGCTGACCACGATAGTTGACGTGGTAGACCTCGATCCCGTCACGATACCCCCTGATCTCGTCTGTCAGACCATCGCTGCCCATGTTGGGCAGCGACGGGAGACCGCTGGCACGCAGCGGGCAGTTCCAGAGCTGCAAGGGCGGCTCAACGGGCCACGGCGTAACGCGACGGATCATTTCGATCCTGGCTGCTGTGCATTCCGCTGATGCAGGGAAGCCGCCAGCCAGACAGAGAAGAATTGCGCAATCGATTGGGTAGGATTGCGCAGCGACACGCATCGGTGTCACAACGCCCGCCGACACGGCGATCATCACTCCCAACGTGACTTGGCCTAGACGACGCATAACCACTCCCTCAAAGCAACAATCCTATACGATGTCTGTCATCAGTATAATATCATATAGAGCCTTTGAGAACGCTTTGGCAACGCCTAGAGGTCATTCTTCACCCTGTCAGAAACCGGATCGTGCGAAGACCTGCCGGTAGGATGTAAGGTGGCAGCGAAAACGAATAGTGCCCGCAGTTCAGCTGTAGGGAGTCCACCCTCGCCCCGGCCTGGTTCAACTTGGTGATCAAAGGTTCTGCCAAATGGGGCAGCACCACAGTGTCTCTGGTCGCAACGACAATCAGAAGCTCCAGACCGGGCCGTGCCAACTGCTCTGTATAGTTTTCGAGATTCAGCGGGCTCCACACTCTGTTGAGTTGCGTGGTGTCGATCTGGCCCTCCAGGCTGGCGCGAATGTGCTTCGTGGCATCTCCGGTCCAAACCATATCGGCCAGACTACCTGCGGTTAGAAAAAGCCCTGCCTTCCTAACAGCTCGGTCTAGAGCGGCAACAAGGCCAGCGATCCAAGACCCAAGGCTTATGCCCAAGACCGAAATATGCTCATAGCCCTCACGTTCCAGGATGCGTATCAGCTTCCGCCCATCCGATACGGCTTGTTGAACCGACTGTAGTGTCCGGCCCAAATTAGAGCTAATCATATAATCCGCGTATGACGATTCCGACCGGGACCGTTCAAAGTGATACGGCATAGCGATCTGGACTACCGTAATTCCCCGCCTCGATAGGAATGCAGCGATCCGCTTATATCTCGATCTCGCATTCCAATGATGAAAAATAATAAGGGCGCGTTTCTTGGTTATGCTGTCAGTTACTTTAGCTTGAACACGGTCGTTCTGCGCAACGCCCGTTTTAATATCAGACTGATACTCGATCCAGCCATCTTTCCATGTATAATTGAAATCAGACTTCGCGGGTTCTTCAAAAAATGAAGCGTCAGCGACAGCTCGCTCAGCCAAGCGGATGAAATTAGCAATACCAATAGTTTCATTTCCTGGTGTAGGAAACGCAAGATGCGCGTCCAGACTGAACACAGTCTGGCACTTTAACGCGTTTCCACGCTGCGCCCGTTTATCATCCCAACGATCCAGCCAGCTATGATACATCAACGCGCCTTTCCATAATGCCAGACCGCGATCCAAGCCATGGATCAAAGAGGCCATAGGCTGCGAGAAGTATGGAAAGACCTAGAATGATTGAAAAGCCATCGAACATCCCGATAGCCGTATAGGCTATAACCAAAGAAAGGATACAACCTGCCATTTTTATACGGACACTTCCAAACTGCCGTACAAGCCCCACTTGGGAAATTACATAAGCGAACGTAAACACTGTTACCATGACAATAAGCATACTTGTATATTGGTTAGGGGTACTGAAGTCTTTGCTGCTAAAAATAGTGTCGTTCCCAACCGTGACAGCCAGAAAGTCATTCACAAACCAGCTTATGATATTACTACTGTCTG
Source organism: Paracoccus haeundaensis (assembly GCF_006239215.1). Classification (NCBI taxonomy): domain Bacteria; kingdom Pseudomonadati; phylum Pseudomonadota; class Alphaproteobacteria; order Rhodobacterales; family Paracoccaceae; genus Paracoccus; species Paracoccus haeundaensis. Next base: position 39,933 of record NZ_VDDC01000026.1, on the reverse strand, counting down.
TAACCAAGTAAACAGACTGAAGCTTCATGCAGATTGCAATCAAGATACCTGATATAGCGCACCTAAAAACTCCTCTAGAAATTTTTGCGCTGACCCCCAGGATAGCATCTGACAGGTTGTCATCATCAACCCTCTCTGATTGGCGTTTAATATCTCTATAGTCATATGCCAACGTGTAAAGGAGAATGAGTCCCACGAAGAAAAGATAGAAGCAGAGACACATATACAGGTAAGCAATTCCGGTAAAGAATGCCTGGGCCATTACGGACGTCAGCTCAGGGCGTATGATGCCAATTGACCCCCAATCAATCGCATAATCGCGACTACCATCAATAAGGGGCAACAAGCGAACACTGACCCACTGGAAAAGACCCGCAAATCCTATGCAGACGAGAAACACTGACCAGTAGGTAAGCGGCGAAGCCTCAACCTTTTTCAACCATCCATTATTGCCCTCTGTACTACCGCTTGCTGCAACAAGCAGGTCTCGTCCCTCATTTTTCCAGAAGGCTATGACCTCATGGCAAAAGCCGAGAAAGAGAGGCAGGAAAACCATGAAAAGAAGTGTCCAGTTTGGAGCCCAAAAAAAGCCTACTTGCTTCAATGGTCCATTGTTTTCCGCGTAGGTAATACTATGGACACCCAGGAATACCGACATAAATCCAAGCACCGCCGCGCCGGCAAAGACTGATACCGGCAGGTCTAGGAACGATCCCCCACCAAAGATTGCCTCTGATGTTCGGGCCAGACTGAAGCGTCTTTTGGGCTGAATATCATCAGGAAGATCGTCGTCGGCTTCAATCACGATCCCGTCGCCAACTTCGACTGCTATTTCTTCTAGGTTGCTTGCCTCAGAGGCGCTGCTGACGAAAGATTTCTGCCGCTCACGTCTTTGGGCAACCAGCTGCCTTTGCGATGCACTCAATTCAGCTTGCCAGGCGCTTGTCGCCTTGGGGTCGTCGCAGCCAAAGATCCGCGCAAGCCATCGGATGTTCTCTGGACTGATGCCTTTGTCGTTGTCTTGGAACCAGAGCTGAACAGTGCGTAGCTCTATCCCTGCCCGGTTTGCGTCGATCAATGAGATCGCTTCAGCAAGAAGGTCTGCCGTCCAAGGGCCTTTTGGAAATCCGTTTTCGTCAACCGGTCGCCCGGCTCCTGCCGCCGTGAGGTTCTTGAAAAGCACCTTGAAATCTCTGCCCCCAGCATCAGGCTGAACGAAAAACTTTCCATTTTTTATCAGCATGTTGGAGGGTTTCATTTCGTTCTGTTTCGCTCAATTTCGTATCGTGCCGTGATCAGGCCGCGGAACATAGTTCATTAACCAGAAATGAACAAATCGCCGGTGGATGGAACGCGCTGCGTTGCCACACACCGCGCCGCCCCTGGGAGTAATGATATGGGTATTCAAGGCAGCAAAATCGTGTCCGTCGATGACGATACGACTGGATCGCTCAACGAGAGAGAGCAGGCTCATCCGATCAAGCGCGTCTTGGATCAGGGATCGCGGGAAGTCGTGGGTTGGCTCTACAAGTGGAACACTGGGCATGTCGCCATCATGTGGAAGGGCGAGAGATGCGATAACGTGATCTATGAATGAGACATGTGCCGACCGCACACGCCTCATAGACCTCTTACGCCGGATCCAGTGCATAAGGGCGGCTTCCGGCCGCACTGCTTCAAATGAGACGCCGTTTAAAAACCTATGCCAGACGCTGTAGCCTATTTTCCCGTGAAATAGATTTGGTCCCACCGTAATGTCTCGGTGGGACTACTTTATCTAATAGGGCAATCTATGCCCATGCCATAGGATCAGAAAGATCCATTGTAAGATCACTGAACACAATTGTCTCGATATTTGAAAATGTTGCTCCAAAAGTATTTTCGCCGGATCCACGCTCAGTCACAGTATAAATACCATTAGCTTCAGATACCTCAAAATCGTACGAGCTTCCGTCGAAGTCAATGGTATCGCTACCCGCTCCACCGTCCACCGTGTCGAACCCTGCTTGGACAAATATCAGATCATCCCCAGTGCCACCAAAGAGGCGATCGTTGCCATTCCCACCCCACAGGGTGTCATTTCCAGCACCACCATTGATATAATCATTTCCGTTGCCACCCAGGAGTTGCTGACGTCCATCACCGCTGTAGATGTAGTCATCGTTTGCAGATCCAGTTACCCAGCCATCAACGCCGGTATACCAGCTGACGGATGCCCCTGCGCCGACCAGGCCGGACAAGTCGAGCGATGTCACAGAAGCAGCGTTGCCTGTGATCGGTACGTCAACCGTCACCTGGCCATTGTCCCTCACGATGGGGGTGCCGCCGTAAGAGGACACCTGGATCTGGTCGTAGCTGTCAACCTGCGCCGCAACGCCAGATACCGTAAGGGTTCCGGAAGAAACGATAGCGTCCAAATTGGTGGGAGATGGGTCAATCTGGATTGTCTGATCAGCGAAGCGAATGGCCTCTACGTTGGCGAACGTATCAAGGCCGTCACGTCCACGCCCAAGATACTGGATGCTATAGACACCGTTATTGATCGTAATTTCGTAGTCAGCTCGGTTTCCAACCATGTGAATGGTATCATAGCCCTCACCGCCATCAATCGTGTCATTTCCTCCTTGCCCGAGGATCAGATCATCCCCGGTGCCACCAAAGAGGCGATCGTTGCCATTCCCACCCCACAGGGTGTCGTTTCCAGCACCACCGTTGATGTAATCATTTCCGTTGCCACCAAGGAGGCGCTGACGTCCACCACCGCTGTAGATGTAATCATCGTTTGCAGATCCAGTTACCCGGCCATCAACGCCGGTGTACCAGCTGACGGATGCCCCTGCGCCGACCAGACCAGACAAGTCGAGCGATGTCACAGAAGCAGCGTTGCCTGTGATCGGTACGTCGACCGTCACCTGGCCATTGTCCCTCACGATGGGGGTGCCGCCGTAGGAGGACACTTGGATCTGGTCGTAGCTGTCAACCTGCGCCGCAACGCCAGACACAATTAAGTTGTTAAAAATGACTTCAGCCCGCATCACATTACCTTTGGAAATGGAGAACAAGTGCACTCAGCAGCTTGCAGCGGTGTTAGTCAACTTATCTAAATGCACTGTGCACTTGATTTACCCGTCACAGTACCGAAGAGGCATCAGGTAGGATTGCGCTTAGAGCGCTAGGGGCAGGACTTCAGTAACGGGGTTGTCTCAGTCAACCAGTTTTACGCAAATGCCGTCGTCCGCAGAGTAGCGGTTTTAGGTTTGCTCTGGTTGTCGCACGTCTGGCACAGGCAACTTCGTCTAAGGTCCCCTGGGTGCATGCTTCGGTCCGTGAAAGGCCAAGCAAGCCGCCAACATAATGCTGGTTCAATGCAGGTCCGATGTGCCCATCTCATTGGCGTGCTCGATGTGGTTCGGCAACAGTCTTGACCACGGCATCATCGAAACCGCGTCCCATATGGACCTCGAAGGGCAGGCAAGCCTGCAGGCCATCTTCCCGCTCAGCCAGCACAGGCCCACATCCGAAGTATCTTTAATTTCATTGGTCCGCGCCCTACTGATGGCTGCGCGACGGAAAAGTAGCGTTCAGCAATCCTATAGGATTGCTGTCAATATTATAATATCGTAGAACTGGGCCACCCGAGAAGGGTGCCTGGTCCTACCAATTGGAGGACCACAGGCGTGGAAGAAATAGAGTTAGAAAAAGAAACGCCGAATGTGGTTACAGAACCCAGATTCAGAAAGCTCGTTGCTAGCGGCTATCTCGCTGAGGTCGTTTGCCAAGCGGCGGCCTACCGCAAAGCATCCGTCTGGTATGGCGAATGGATCGTTCGCGTCGTTAATTCAGAAGGGACTTTTGAAAAACTCCTCGTCACGACACCACGAAAGGTCGATGATATGGACGAAATTAAAGTCAGGGTTTTCAGGACAATTAACGGCCTTACTTCCTTTATGCACGAAGCCGGATTCAGGCACGTGGATGTTCCGCTGTTTGATGACGAGCGGACGGTCCATTCAACGTCAACAAAACCAGAAGATAAGAAAAAGAGCTAGGTCTTCACTATCCTCCTTTTCTCCGGCAATGGCTGGCTGCCTGATAGGGCTTCTTCCGCTTAATCCAGGCCACTCCTTTGCAAATGGCATGGTTCTCGTGCCCGGCTCCGATGGAGCCTTTCAATTCAGAGAACAAAGCAACGGCTTCGCTCGCCATTTCGGATCAGGCGGGCAGCCGATAATTCCAAAGGCTGAACGCCCGGCATCCCCTTCCCAAGACTCCATGTCGTTTCTTGCAGAACCGGAAAGCGGTTTTGTCGCGCCGCGTGCAGTTTCCGGAAGCGAAGAAATCCTCAACGCAATTGATCAGACCGCAATGCGCTACGGCGGTCACGTCGCCCTGCGCAAAGCCGGAATGTCAGTCATGGAATGGCGGAATTTCTACCGTGCCAATATTGAAATCGAGAGTGCTTACAACCCTCGGGCGCGGAGCCATGTCGGGGCTATCGGCCTCGGCCAGCTGATGCCAGCCACCGCCGCAACGCTCGGCGTGAACCCCCATGATATGCACCAGAACCTCGATGGTTCTGCACGATACCTGCTCCTTCTTCTTGATCGGTTCGGATCAATGGAGCTGGCACTGGCTGGTTATAACGCTGGCCCTGAAGCTGTCGCGCGCCACGGGGGCATTCCGCCCTACCGCGAAACCCAAGGTCACGTCCGCAAGGTGATGGCCGTCTTTACCCGATTGAACGGAGATACCTTATGACCAAATCAATGCCGGTTTCGGCACTTAACCTGTTGCTCTTTGCCTTGCTGGCTGTCGGTCTTTTCATGCTGATGACCGAGCCTGCAATGGCCCAGGGGCAGATCAACCTCAGCCCGATTACGAACATTCTGACTGGGATTGCCGACACCCTTACCGGGCCGCTCGGCCGGGCCATGGCAACGCTGGCCGTGATCGGCATCGGCGCGGCCTGGCTGATGGGCTACGTCGATTTCCGCACTGTCGTCTATGTCGTCGCGGGCATCGCCATCGTCGCCGGCGCCAGCGTCATCGTGAACGCGATGTGGGGCACTCAGTAATCTCATGGTCAAACGGTCCCCCCTGTTCCTCGGCCTCATTCGCCCGGCCCGCGTCTTGGGTCTTCCGATGTTCTATGCCGTGATCTGGATGGTGGGGTCCGTCATGGCCTTTGTGTGGGTCCAGAGTTTCTGGACCCTCATATTCACGGCCCTTTCCTATCCGGCCCTTTGGATCGCTGCCGAATGGGACCCGCATTTCTTCGATGTGGTCACGGTCGTGAGCAAAAAAACCCGCCGAACCAAAAACCGCGACCAATGGGGTGCTGATAGCTATGAACCGTAATCTTCGGATTGGGCCTGCTGCCCTCAATGCCCTGCCCGCATGGGCCAGCCGGGAACAATCGGTGGCCTCCATGCTGCCCTATATCTCGCTGATCGACGACCTGACCATACGCACAAAGGGGAACGAGTTTTTCCAGTGTATCCGCGTCACCGGGCTGAACAGCCTGACCGTCGCTGACGAAAAGCTGGACCGGATGAAGGAGATTTTCGCCAGTATCATCGCCCAGACCGGCGACAAGTTTGCCTATACCGTCCACAAGGTATCGCGCCGCATCGACACGGCCCTTCCGCCCGTCGCAGGCGACGGGCTTGCGGCCCAGATCGACCGGCGCTGGCAGGCCCATATGAGCCGCGCCAACCTGCGCGAACACACTATCACCATCACCGTCATCAAGCGGCCTGACGTGCTGTCGAAGATCCCGTTCTCGCAGCGCCAGTCTCAGGACGCTCTGGCCCGGCAGATCGACGGCCAGGTGGGCCAGCTGCAGGAGGTCGTGGAATTTCTCTGCTCGGCCTTGTCAGGCATGAACCCGCATGTGCTGACCGCATCCAGCGGTCAACTGCTTGGCTTTCTCGAAAGCATCAATACCGGGATCGAGGTTCCGACATTTCACACATCGCTGGACCGGACCATTGCGGAAACCGTCAGCAACACCCGCGTCACCTTCAAGGGCGACAAGATTTACCTGACCGGGGGCAGCCTGCCGGATCGGGTGGGCATGATCTACTCGATCAAGGAGTTTCCGCGCGAGTCCTTCGTGACCATGTTCGATGAACTGGACCTGCCCGTCGATATGGTGGTGTCGAACTACTACGTTCCGGTCAACAGCGGCATCATGGAAGAGCGGATCGCGCGGGAACTGCGCCGCCGCGCCGCGATCAACGACAAGGCCGCCAACCTGATCGAGGCAGTGCAACAGGCGCAAAACCGTCTGGCTTCCGGGGAGATCTCTTTCGGACAGCATCAGATGGCCGTTGCCGTCTATGCCGACACTGAGGAAGAACTGGCAAAAGTCAGCTCGATGATCCGCAACATCGCCGTGGGCGCGGGCGTCAAGATGGTCGCGCAGGGCTATACGGCCCGCACCGTCTATTTCGGCCAGCATCCCTGCAACCGTGCCTTCCGCATCCGCGAAGGCGTGATCACCAATGAACAGTTTGCCGACTTCGCCGCGCTGCATCGTGCTGCGATGGGCAAGAGCGGTGACAACGTGCCTTGGGCCACGCCGATCACATGGTTTCCGACGATTTCGCGCAGTGCCTACCGCTTCAACTTCCATGAAGAAGGCAATTCGAAAAAGGAACCAAGCAACGGTCATACGCTGGTCCTTGGCCGTATGGGGTCGGGCAAATCCGTGCAGGCGGCATTCCTGGCCGCACAAGCGCAACGGGTCGGCGCGCGGGTCTTTGTCTTCGACTATCGCCGGGGTATGGAAATGGCCGTGCGCGCCTTGGGCGGCCGGTATTCCGAACTGAAGGCAGGCGAACGCACGGGCCTCAACCCTCTCTGGATCGAAACGGACACGTCGGGACAGGAATGGCTGAGCGACTGGATCATTCACCTGATGGAAACCGGCCATAGCCAACTGCACCCGGAACAGTCCCGCGCGGTGCGCGACGCCGTGCGTCAAAACGCCGAGGCGCGAAACCCCAACCTGCGGACCTGGACGCAGTTTGCGCAGCTGGTCGGTTCCACCCATGACGGGGGCGCGCTGTCGGCACGGCTGAACGAGTGGACCGAGGGAAACCGCTTCGGCTGGATCTTCGGGCGCGAGGTCGAGGACACCTTCTCGCTGGACGGTCAGTTTGTCGGCTTCGACCTGACGGATATTCTGGACAGCGAAAATCAAAAAGCCCGCATGGCGGTCCTGTCCTACATCTTCCGGCGCATCGAGCGGCAGATCGAGGACAAGCGCCCCACGATCATCATCATTGATGAAGCCTGGAAGGCGCTGGACAACAGCTACTTTGCGGGCCGCATCGAAAACTGGCTGGTCACGGCGCGCAAGCAGAACACGGTCGTCGTGATGATGACGCAATTTGCGCATCAGCTCCAAGCCTCCGCGCATGGCCGGACCCTGATGCAGGCACTGCCTACGAAGATGCTGCTGCCGAACAAGGATGCCAGTGCCGAGGACTATGCCGGGCTGCCGCTGAACCAGAAAGAGCTGGAAATCCTCATGGGCGTGAATCCCGGTTCGCGGATCGCCCTGCTGCGGTCGGATGACGGCTCGCATGTCATCGACACTGACCTTTCGGCCCTTGGCCCGCTCCTGACCATCCTCGGCGGCATGAAGGCCGGTGAGGCGCTGGTCGGCGCGGACTACCGGACCCGCCCTGATTTTTGGAAAGGATTTGAAGATGCGTAAGCATGCTCTCTGCGCCGTTTTGGCGTCCCTCGCCCTGTCTGCCTGCGCTGGAACCCAATCCAAGCCGGTCAGCAGCAAGTGCTTTAACGCGCGGGGCGACCTGACCTGCGATCTTCGGCCCTTGGAAGAATTGTGGGGCGAAGCGCGCCAGGACGCGGTGCGACAGGTGGGCGTCTATGAGGGCGCGGTCGAGGACGGTCCTTATGCGCAACGGTGATCCTCACTCCCTGCCCGCAAAAGGCCCGCGCGAGACGTCAAGGATCGAGCAAGGGACTGCGGGCAGCTTGGCGGTGGCTCTGGCGGCCCCTGCTCTTGCCCTGATGCTGTCCAGCACGGCGATGGCGCAGGGTGTGCCGGTTGTCGATCCGGCTAAAAATGCCCGCGAGGCGGAAATTACCCTGCGGCTTGAAGCGGACCTCGCTCTGCAACGGCAGAAGGCCGAGGAAGGCCGCAAGCGCGTTGAAGCCGAACGGGAGCAGGTCGAGGCACTGGAGGCAGTCACCGAAGGGATGACCCTGCCCGATAATGGGGCCGGGGCCGAGGAAACGGTTCGGGGCTTAGAGGAAGGCTTTGCTCCATCCGCGGAAGTCTATGCCACCGACAACAGCGCCGCTGCGGACAGGCTGTTCAGCGGCGAGCGTGAGAACGTCGAACAGATCATCATCCGCGCAGCGCAGGACACCCACCACATGCAGCGTGCCGGGCTGTCGCTGATCCAGTGGCGGTGCTGGTTGCAGGCTCTTATCTGGCAGGAAAGCCGGTTCAATCCGCACGCTCAATCGCCTGCGGGGGCTTATGGCCTCACTCAGATCATGTGGGAAACTGCTGGTGATTTGGGGATTCAAGCAACCTACAAGTCTGACGCTTACGTCCAGGCCGAGGGCGGCGCGCGCTATCTGGCACAGCAGCTGAATGCGTTCGACGGCGACATGACCCTGGCGCTTGCCGCCTATAACGCCGGGGCGGGCAATGTGCGCAGACATGGCGGTGTGCCGCCGTTCAATGAAACCCAGAACTACGTCCGGATCATCCCGACCAAGTATCGGGAATACATGGCGGCGCTTGGCGCGGCCGACCAGATCGGCAGCATCGAAGCCAGCTACATGGCGAATGCCGACCGGGCGATGATCGGCGGGGCCACGGCGGAATATGCTGATGAAGCCGGGCAGGACATGGGGTTGGCGATGGCCCGCCTTGAAGAAGCTATGTCCCGTCTTGGGGATACCGGCAACGCAGCAGAGGCGATGGCCCTGAACAGCTATGTGCGCGCCGAATTTGTGCGTCTGCTGGTCATCAGGACGCGCCTCGTCGCCGCCCGCTCCAAGCCGATGACGGCTGAGCAAATAGCGGCTGCATCAGCCTTCGCGCAGGAGCGCGCATTCTTGAATTTTGAAGGGGGATTGTAAGATGCGAATTGCATTCAAAGGATTGATCGTCGGCGCGGGTCTGAGCCTGTCTGTGGCACTGCCCGCGCCGGTCACGGCGCAGGGCGTGCCGACCGTCGATACCCAGTCCATCGCGCAGCAGATCACGCAGATCAGGCGGATGCTGGAAGACTACGGCATCCAGAGCGACATGCTGGACCAGTTCATCGAACAACTGGCCGAACTGCAATCGCAGACGAATGAGCTGCAACAGATCTATGCCGTCCTGACCGGCAATGCCGACATTCAGGGTCTTCTCATGGGCGAAGGTATGGATGCGGTTCTCAACCCAAAAATGACCAGCATCCTGCAAGCCGCCAATGCGGCATCCTCCGGCGACTGGTCGGGTCTGTCTTCGGACTACCGTGAGCAGATACAGGCGGCCGCGCAGACGACGATGATCGGAGCGGGCCTCGATCCGGCACGCGTCGAGGCCATGGGCCGGGATGGCAGCGTGGCGGAAAAACGCGCCGCCAACCAAGCCACGACCGGCGCGATGGTGGCGGCCTCGGCCGACACTGCGCAGCGCGAGTCTGCGGTCAGCCTCCAGCGCCTTGACCGCCTGGTCGGGGAAATCCCGCAACAGACCGGCATTAAGGAAGCCATCGACCTGAACACCCGGATGATGGGCGAGGCCGTCAGCGAGTTGATCAAGAACAACCAGCTTCTCGCCATCCAAAGCTACGGGATGGGCATGTCGGACGTGTCGCAGGCCAGTGCCTGGGCGCAGGAGCAGCAGATGCTCGATTTCACCATGCCGGATTTGCAGTGAGGCCACCGATGTTCAATCGCAAAAACAATAAGGCGCAAGCCGCGGCCGTCGCCTCACGGAGTGTTAGTGAGACAGAGGAAGAATTGATCTACGGCGAGCGCCGGCGCGGTGCCTTTTGGCAGAAGTTTGGGGTGGCGGGTTGGGGCTTCGGTGCCATCGGCTGCATCATGGCGGCGGTGATCGCTGCCAGCCATGAGACGCCCGCCCCGGTCCTGGTGCCGTTCGATCCGTCCAGCGGTATGGCGCTGCCGATGGTGAACCTGCAAACGATCTCTGTCAGCAACCGTGATGCTGTCGTGCAGTCGTTGGTCCACGCCTATGTGCGCGACCGGGAAACCTACAGCATGCTCGACAATGACCTTCGGGTTCGCTCGGTGCTGGCCCGGTCGTCGGGGGCGGCGCTGCAATCCATGCGCAGCCTCTGGTCGTCGGAAAACCCGGACTATCCTCAGCGCAAATACGGGCAGAATGCGCGCATGGACGTGGAGGTCCTTTCGGTTACGCGGATCACCAATGATCGGGCCCAGGTCCGTCTGCGCAAGCGGCTGCAGGATAGCAATGGGGAAACCCAAGGGCTGTTCACCGTCACGCTGGCGTTTCGCTACGACACCACTGAGGCCCGTTCGCTTGAAGAAGTCTGGACCAACCCGTTCGGCTTCTCGGTCTACGAATACGCAATCACCTCTGACAGATCGGAGATCCAATGATGCGCGGCACTTGTCTTGCCATTGCGATGTGCGCGGCCAGCATGGGGGCGTCGAGCGCCCTGGCCGAAGTGACCCCCCGGGCGGGCAATCTCGATGCCCGTGTCCGCTATGCCCAATGGGTCGATGGACAAGTCTATCGTGTCCAGACCCAGGTAGGCCGGGTTACGTCCGTGGAGTTCGGCCCGGATGAAGAAATCACATCCGTGGTTGCGGGCGATACCGTCAGCTTCAATTTCGATGCGGTGCCCGGTGGCAGCGCCTTCGTGATGAAGCCCACAACCAGCGGCGCCGCCACGAACATCAACGTCTATACCAACAAGCGGCAGTACTACTTCGAGGTTTCCGAAACCACCTCGGCGCAATTCTCCGTGGTTCGCTTCACCTACCCGCGCGGCTCGGGCAGCGCCACGCCCGCTAACCGCCAGGTCGCCCGTGGTCCGCTGAATTACGACTATGGCGGCAGCATCGTGAACGGCACCACCCCGACGCTGGTCTGGGACGATGGGGCCTTCACCTACTTCAAGTTTCGACGCAACGGCGAACTGCCCGCGATCTTCAAGGTCACGGCGGGACAGGAAATCACGGTCAATTCCCAGACCATGCCCGATGGCGTGGTGCGTGTAACCGGCACCAGCCCGTTCTGGATGCTGCGCTTGGGAACGGTTGAATCGACTGTGGGGATGATGAAAGCCGTGAGGTTGGTGCAATGAGCGAGCAAGAAACGATCGACCTGCGCACGCGCCTGGCTGATATGGAGAAGTCCAATCCACGGGCACAGTCCAAGGCCAATCCTGCGGCGAAAGCTGCCCGGATGGCCGCGCTTCTGTGCGGCGGGGCCGTGCTGGCCGGTCTGGTCTATGTCTATTCTCAGCCTGCCACCGACCCGGACCTGACTGTGCGCGAAGCGCAGGAGTTCCAAAATGAGGGCAGCGGATTTGGCAACCTCGAAACCCGCCCGCAGGCCGCGCCCGAACCTGAACCTGTCGAAGTGGCTGAACCCGCCTCTGCGCCCGTCAGCGACAATTCCGAAGTGGTCGAGCTGATCCGAGGCTTGCAGGACCAGATTGACCGGCTGTCCGAGGCCCCGGCCGAGGATGCCGATGGTGAACCTGTCGTGGACACGCAAGCCCTCGACCGAATGCGAGGCGAGCTGGATCAGCTGCGCAACGAGGCACAATCGCGCGAACAGGAATTGAGCGATCAACTCAACAGTCGCAATCTCGAAATTGCCGAGTTGAAGAACGATCTGGACATGCTGCGGCTGCAAAACGGCCAGAGCGTGATGCCGGGCGGTTCTGACGATCTGCTTACGCAGCGCCGTCAGGCCGCCGATGAGGCGGCCCAATTGGAGCAGGCCCGCTTGCAGTCCTCCATGGTCGCACTCGGCGGCGGCGGCGCCGGTGCCGTCGCTGATGCAGCGGGCTTTGGAGACGGGGCGGCTGCGCAGCAGGCGGCGCGTCTCAGCGATGATGCCCAGTTCGTGCGTGATGCCGGGCGTCCGGTTCAGATCCAGCGCGCAGAGATCATCGTGAACCCGTCCAACACCGTCACGCAGGGCACGATGATCCAGGCGGTTCTGGAAACAGCCATCGACTCGACCCTTCAAGGCCCGATCCGGGGTCTCGTGACAACCGATGTGGTGGCCTATGATGGATCGCGCATCCTGATCCCGCGCGGGTCGCGTCTGATCGGCAGCTACTCGGCTGACGTGGATACCGGCCAGAACAGGCTTCTGGTGGCTTGGGAACGCATCATCATGCCTGACAACCAGTCGGTGCAGATCAGCTCCTTCGGTGGCGATGCCTTGGGCCGTTCCGGCACCACCGGCAAGGTCAACAATCACTTCTTCCGCAGGCTTGGGGCGGCGGCCCTGATTTCCACAATTTCGGCCATTCCCTCGGCCTTGCAAGACGACAGCAGCGACGGGGGCGTGACCATTTCGACGGGCGGTTCCAACGATCCAGCAACAGGCGTGTCCAATGCCGTCAGTGGCGCAACGGAGTCTGCCATCGGCAAGTATGTCTCGATGCCGCCGACCATCACAGTCAACCAAGGCACCCGGATCACCGTCATGGTGGACCGCGATCTGGAGATTTTCTGATCATGAACGACATGACCCATGGCAGCTATCTGGACGAAGCCCTGGCCCGCATCGGGGCTGTCATCGACAGCCCCGCATTGGTGGAAATTGCCATCAACCCGGACGGTCGCATCTGGTCGTTGGAACACGGCGATCCGGCAATGAAGCTGGAAACGCGCGCGGCAATGAACCGTCAGGAAGTCATGGACCTGGGCCGCCGCATTGCCAGTGCGGGCACACTGACCCTTGGCCGGGAAGCTCCGATCATCTCAACCTCGGTGGTCTACCGGGGCCGCCCGATCCGGGCGCAGGTGGTGGCAGAGCCTGCCGTTTTGTCGGGTGCTGCAATCTCGATGCGGTTCTTCTCGTCCCTGCCCCTCGACAAGATCCAGATAAAATATCTGCACGGTCAGGAATACTCGGTGGACCAGGCCCGAGCGGAGACAAAGCGGGAATTGAAAAAACTGGCAGCCTCCGGTGACATTGACGCGGCTATGGCGTTCATTGTCGGCCACAAGATGAATGCACTGATCGCTGGTGCGACCGACAGCGGCAAGACGGTCTTTGCCCGCAAGATGCTGTCCTATGTCAGTGACAGCGAACGGATGATTACCATTGAAGATGCCGCCGAGCTGGTGCCGACACAGCCGAACGTGGTGACGCTGATTGCGGACCGGGACAGCCGGACAAGGACGCCGGACATTCTGTTGACCTCCTGTCTACGAATGCGGCCTGACCGGCTGATCGTGGGCGAGGTGCGCGGCAAGGAGGCCATGACCTTCATCGAAGCCATCAACACCGGCCACGGCGGGTCAATGACGACCATCCATGCCGAAACCCCGAAGCTGGCTTTATCGAAGCTCGCCATCATGGCGCTGAAGTCGGAACTGCCGCTGACCTACGCGGACACGCTGCGCTATATCGCCAGTTCAATCGACGTGGTGATCCAGACCGGCCGCGCCGGGGGCGACCGGGGCGTGCTGGAATTTTACATTCCCGAAACCGGGGATAATGGGGACACAAGCCATGTTTGATCAGAAAACCCTTTTCATCACTCTCTCGTCGCTTGCTGTCGGTGTGGCGATCGGTGGTGCCGTCCTTAACAGCTGGCTCCCTGCCGAGACTGCATCCACCGCGCGAATGGGCGATGTGCAATTTGCACAAGCCCAGACCGAGCCGCAGCCGACACAGGCCGAGCGGGACTTTATGGATTTTACCATGCCGGATTTGTCAAAGCCCCAGGCCGGGGGTGAGACAACACGTTATGGATGCGTGAAGCCTCCACGCCCGGAATGGGCAATGGACCTGCCACCTGCCGACGTCAGAAAATCATTGCTCCTTACCGATCTATATGACGCACTACGATTTAATGAAATTATTGATACGAATTCATGCCCTTGCAATATTGAGTATCCATCATGGGATGAGGCAGATTGGCAATATCAGCAAATAACCGAAGGGAAGAGCAACGCTGAAATTGCTGACCTGAGGCGTAAAGCACTACGGCAAGCAAGCTCGAAACATTTTGATGCGCTGACAATTTGCAGTCAATCGCGGGGTCAATGATATGTCGGTTGTTGCGCTGATTGTGGACTCTGCCGAACGATTTCTTGAAAACGCTGCGAGGTCGACCTTCCTTGGTTTGGTTGAAGCATCGGGCACCCTTGTCGGATATATGGCCGTCCTGGCAGTAGCTCTTGTCGGTATCAACATGATGCTTCAGCTGCGCCCCATGGCATGGGCGCATTGCATTGGCCTGATGATCAAGTTGGCTTTAATTGGAATATTCGCATGGAACTGGAACCAATTCTGGGCGGTGGCAAACGGTATCCTGAGTGCGATTGAGGCAACCGCTGGCGGTATTTTGGCCTCCAGCGGAGACGGCCTGAGCGGGCCGACGATTACGGACGGATTTGCTGTAGCCATTGATGAAATGCTAGACAGTTTTGCGAGAGCGGCCACGACCATCGGACGGGAAATGGGCGGCTGGTTCGGCACCATGATCATGATGGGCATTTCATCCTTGCTCATCGGCTCTGTTGCGGCCGTATCTGCTTTGATGATCTTGTTCCCGAAGGTGGTCATCACTGTATTGTTGGGGTTGGCCCCTATAATGATCGCAATGACGCTGTTCGAAGCGACGAAGGGATTCTTTGAACGCTGGCTTTCTTCCTGCATCAGCTGGTCACTCTATCCCCTATTTATCGCCTCGATCTTCTCGATCATGCTGTCCATGGGCAACGACATGATAAACAGGATTGGGACGGATACTTACGACAGTATCGGCGCTTTCATTCCTTTCATCGTGCTTATGATCCTTATATTGATCTGCGTTGCCCTTCTTCCAAGTATCGTCAGTAGTGTTTCAGGACAAATACATGCGATGGGGGTCATTGCTTCTGGAAGAATGTTCATGAACAATTCAAGGACCTCTTTGAACGCCGTGAAAAGCACAGCTAAGGCAGGCCAGGGCGCAGTCGCTCTTACCAAAATTCCAGCGCAAACGGCGCGTGGTGAGAATGCTGTCGGTCGCGCCGGACAAGCATTCGCAGCACACCCATCTGTTTTTCAGGCGACCACAGGGGTTGCAGCATCAATCAATAGAATGCAGGATAAGGCCCGCATACTCGGAAAATAATGTTCGCATAAGCGAGGGACATGAGGGCAGCTTTTGGCTGCCCTTACTTTTGGAAAAGGAACCGCGATGAATTTCGATCTTGAGAATATGTCGCTGAAAGAGCTTCGCGATCTTCACAAGGCGGTCGGTCGCCAGATCGACGGCTTTGAGGCCAGAAAAAGAGAACAGGCATTGACGGCCGCGCAGAAGGCAGCCGAGGAACACGGATTTTCGCTCAAGGACCTGCTGGCGAGTGGAAAGGCCCCCAAGGCAGCTGTTGCGCCCAAATACGCCAATCCCGACAATACGTCCGAGACCTGGACAGGACGGGGGCGGCAGCCGCGTTGGGTGAAAGATCACCTGACTGCCGGGGGCACCGTGGACGATCTTCTGATCCAGTAAGGATACCAAGGTTTGAAAAAACGGGCGGCCATTGGCCGCCCGTTTCTTTATTCGGCAGCTGCAACGGCTGCACCATCGTCGTCAGGAGTGATCTTATCGACTTTTACAGTTGTCTGGATCAATGCCCTAACATTGTCGTCACCGCTGCCAACCAGATCATCGGGTCTGATTGACATGTTGACCTTCCTCATTCGCTTGGGAACGCGAGGCTCCTGAACGCTATCATTGAGAGCATCCCTCGAACTGCTTGGGTTATCACCGCCATTTTCCTTATTCTGAACCTGACCAATCAGACCTTCAGGCAGAACAGGTCGGATACGACTGCGCTGCTTCGCGATGGTTTCTACCTGATTTGACAGGTCGTCGATTTGTGCGACAGCACGCACCAAATTACCCTGAAGATCACGAATGGCCGCGTCCTTCGGATCGGGTGCGGGCAGCGGTCCTTTCTGCGCCAGGAAGATTGGTTTCAGCACCCGGTCCTCAAAATACTTGATCCGGGTTGCTTTGATCGGATGCTGACCATTGGCGATAATGACCACAGTATTCTCACCCAAGCGGCCTGCGTCATCTTCGGTCAGCAGATCGCGATCTTCGGTCCGCTCAGAAATATTAGTTCCTTGGAACGGTCCTTTGCCGATGGTCTTCGACCGTGCCGTGACCTTCTTCGTAGTCTTGCCCACGGCTGCCGACAGCTCCGCCTTGGTGCGCGGATCGGCGGGTGCCAGGTAGATCTTCACCCCTGCCCCACCTTGCAGCGACAGCCGGGTGTCCTCGCCATAGATCTTGTCCAGCGCCGGAATGGTCTGGGTGACGATTGCCAGGTTTCCGCCATAAGAGCGCAGGGTCTTGATGCTGTCCGCCACGATCGGCATGCGGCCAAGCATGTCGAATTCGTCCAGCATGATCATTACGGGCCAGGGTTCATCCTCCCCCGGCTCGTGTGTGTGCAGGCTGGACAGCAGGTCCGAAAAGAACAGCCGGACCAGCGGCGCCAGCGCCTTGATCTTGTCATGCGGCGGGGCAATGAAATACGCGGTCTGCGGCGTGCGGCGGAAATCATGGAAACTAAAGTCGCTTGTTTCCGTCGCCCGGTCGATTGCAGGGTTGGACCACAGGCTAAGGCCCGAGGTCATCAGGAGCGACAGATAGGACGTCAGGGTGCGGTCGTTGGTCGAGGCCAGCCGCTCGAACATCAGCTTCGCGGCAGGGCTTTTCACCTTGTCGGCATAGATCAGGTATTGCTTCTGCTTGTCGCCCCCTGCCGATGCCAGCCGGTAAATCTCGCCCAGGGTCGCCTTGTTGCGTTCCATCGCAAAGATGCCGCAGGCCACGAACAGGTCGATGCCGCCATCCAGCAGGCCCTTCATGCTGTCATCTTCGGTTTGCAGGAACAGCTCTGCCAGCAGACGGATTTCCATCTGCCGCTGGTCCGGGTCCGGAAGCGCCGTGATCCGGTCAAGGGGATTGTAACGGTGGCTGGGCTTGCCCCAATCCAGCGGCGCAAAGCGCCACACCTTGTCCCCCATCGCCTGGCGATGACGGCTGGTCAGCTCGAAGTTCTCGCCTTTCACGTCGAGGACGACCGCACTGCCCTGATTGAGCAGCAGGTTCGGCACCACGAATCCGATGCCCTTACCCGAACCGGTCGGGGCCACCATGAGGCAATGCGGAAAGGACGCCGAACACAGGAATTTGGCCCTGCGTTTTGGCGATCCCATTTTTGCGACCACAAAACCGCGTCCCGGCTTCTCGAAAAACTTGTTGGCCCTCAATTGGCGACGGCTCTGCCAATCCGCACGACCGAAGGTGGTCAGCTTGTCGGTCAGAACCTGTGCCGAGAACAGAAGCGACAGGATGATGAAGCCGCCCCAGATCAGATTGATAATCCGGAAGGCTTGCGGATCATTGTTCTTGAGGGCGAAGTATCCGGTCGCGATCCAGGTCCAATCCAGATACTCGCCGTTAAAACCATAGCGGAATGACAGAAAGCCGGTTCCGACGACATAGGCGAGACTCGTGCCCACCAGGGCGAACAGAAGAACGCCTCCAAGAATGTGTAGCTTATTCATGGCCGCTTCCTTCATGGCCACGTTCCTGACGAACGCGGTCACGCTCGGTGGTCAGCGCGTCATTCACACGCTCGATGCCCTGCTGCGCGCCCGGATCGTTGGTGGCGCGCAGATAATCGCGTGCCATGGTCAGCTGGTCCTGCCTGTCGCCCACGCCGCGCAGAACCGACGCATCGCCGTTCTTGAGCGCAACCAGTTCCTCGCGGGTCAACGCCTTCTCAACAGCCTCACGCAGCTTGCGTTCGTCGTCCGCGCCGACAGGGCTGGCATGCTGCTTCAGATCGGAATGATCGTGTCTGATCCCGTCGCGCGAGCCAATGGAGGTGCCTGATGCGTATTCAAGCGCCTCCGTCTCTAGCGACCGCTCAAGCTGGTCGTTCGCATCCGGGCCTGCGTCGATCCGACCGACTTCATTCAGTTGCTCACGGATGGGATGGACATTGTTCACGCCCTGCTCATGGCTAACACCACGCTGTGCCGCCGCACGCTGATGGATGGCGTCATCGACGCCATAGTCAGCCGCTACGCGGTCATGGGCTGCATCGACAACAGCGATGGCCTGCTCAAGCTGCGCCGCATCGCGCAGGTCAAGCCCGCGCAGATCAGCGACAGCCTGCAAATCCTGCTGAACCCACCGGGTTTCCAGCGCCGCGGAATTGGCACCGAGCCGCATCCGGGCTTCGACCTCGACCGGATTGATGCCGGTCCCGTCGAGAGCCAGGGCCAGCTTGTCGCGACCCTCTAGCGCAAAGCGACTGTTCACCCCCTCGACGTTCTGCGCCGAATAGATGCCTTCCGCGCTGGCTGC
This sequence comes from Paracoccus haeundaensis, assembly GCF_006239215.1. Classification (NCBI taxonomy): domain Bacteria; kingdom Pseudomonadati; phylum Pseudomonadota; class Alphaproteobacteria; order Rhodobacterales; family Paracoccaceae; genus Paracoccus; species Paracoccus haeundaensis. Next base: position 21,325 of record NZ_VDDC01000026.1, on the reverse strand, counting down.
CTCGCTCAGGTCGCGCGACCGGGCGCCAAGCGGTTGCAGATGCTCGACCGAGGACAGCGCCTCGGCCAGCTTGCGTTCCATCGCGGGGCGCTGGTTCGGTGCCGCGTCTGAAATGCGAATTTCCGCGTCATCGACCGCGCGCCTCAGATTGGCGGCGGCCTTATCAAAGTCTTCTTCGACAGACATGTAAGCGTCTCCCTTGGCTAAAATGACGCCGCCCTGGGACAGGACGGCAGATGCCTTCTCAAATGCGGTAGCAAGATCCTGCATGTTGCTCTGCGAGGCAAAGCTGGCGAGTTCGCGATAGCGCAGGGACCAGTCGCGAACCTCGTCGGTGGCGCGGCGTAGCGCGTCCCCGACGCGAGGCGTCCCCGAAGGAGCCTCGAAGGCAGCGCCTGTCGTCGCTGCCTTTTCCTGTGCCCGCCGCCACGCGCCATCGGTGGGGGGGTAATGGATATGACCACGCTGCAAACGCGACGTGGCCTCAAGCTGGATGCCGTAACGGGCGGCATGATCCACCATCGCCTCCTTGAAGGCTTGGTAGGTGTATTCGGTGCCTTGCCGGAGGGTAAAATAATCCCCCGGCTCCCTGCCCCGTCGATTGACGATGATATGAGCGTGCGGGTTCTTGTTCGGGCTGTCAGTGTGAACCGCGATCATGTAGTCGAACCGCCCGCCCAGCTTCTCCTTGCAGATTTCCCCGGCAATCATGCTGACATGCTGGGATTTGGCATTGCGCGGAAACGACATGACCATGTGGCTTGTCCGGGCCGCATTCATCTGGCCCCGCCAGTCGTCGGTCCAGCGCGATACGGCACGCTCGATCTGCTCCGGCGTCAGACGCTTCTCACCGTCCAGAAGACCGCGTGAATCATGCACGTCCACGCTCTTGCTGAACAGGTAGCTGAACTGTGCCGACAGCTGCCCCTTGGAAGCGCAGCCGCCGGTGCGGATCATCTTGAAGAACGCAGGCGACGCCCCCTGTGCCGCGCGTGCCATGTGCCGGGCACCGGCAAGCTGACGGCCACCTTTGCCCCTGTCCCAACCCTCCTCGAAAAGCCGGGTGGAGACACCGGCGACAGAACTAGTCCGCCCCATCGCCCGCCCCCTTCATCCCGGCCACGAAGCGGCGGACCGTCTCCGAGGCGCGCTTGCCTTCCATCTCCCGGACCTGGGTGGACACACGGTCAATGTGATCGAGAAGATCGCTGAGAACCTGCTGCTGCGACTTGCTCAGCTTCAGCCTCTCGCCACGCCGGACCTCGTAGTTCTTGGTGGCGACCAGCTGGTTCACGTTCCGACCGATGGCCGAAAGCTCCCGCGCCACGTCGCGCAGGGCATCGGCCAGGTCCGGATCAGGCTCTAGAAACCCGGCTGGAACGCAACACACCCGGCGCAAGGCATCGGCTCGGCTCTTCAAACCAAGCCGCCCCGTGAACGCATCGAAAGCGAGAAGGCTGTCCCGGTTCACCGTGAATGACACGGGCGCGGTGTTCGTATCAGAAACTTTGGCCTTGTCGTGGAAGCTGCGAACGGCGCGGTAAATGGTCGGCCGTGTCACGCCATAGGTCTTCGCCAGCACGGCCACAGGCACGCCAGCACGGACGGATGCGACGATCTTTTTCTCGTCGGCGGGCGTGATCTTCTTCGTTCTTCCAGCCATGTCTAAAGTGTAAAAAATTACGGTTGCATTTCTTGCCAATCAATCATTCCACCCTCGCCCAAAAGACGAAGACTGTCAAGGAATTCGGCTTTTGGGCGAGGGTGGAATTTAATTTACCGGCGGCTCGTCGCCGGTGCCTGGACCGAGGGTGCAGCGGAGCATGCAGCCAAGGGACAGCCTCAGAGGCACGGAGAGCGCCGCTGAGGGGGCAGAAGAGGATTTTCTGAGGCGTGGTAGCGGATAAAGAAAGACCCCCCTGTAAGAGCAAAAAAGAGAGGTCTCCGCAAAGGGCGCTTTTCTGTCGGACCTTGAAAACGCCCGAACATGAAATGTCATACAGACAATCAGCAGGCATGACAGACAGCATGTCATATCAATGATTTACCGAATGACAAACCTAATGACATACCTTCTGAACGACAGAATTACTGACAAACTGTCAAAATGAATGACATTATGACAAACTGTACGCGTGTATGCTTGAATTTTTGACAAACAAACGATGAGCATGTATGACAGTAGTAATTTATGCCATTATTGCTGACTGCGCGCATGCCAGACGGACACAATGATAGCATTTACGCGTGAAGGAAGGCTTGAGTGATGCTTGACAGAGTGATGGAGCAACGCAATGAACGAGAATACGACTGACAAACTGCGCAGACACACGTCGCGCTCAACCTAACACAGTGCGGGAGACGTCATGGCCATTGTCATAGGACTCATGAATCGCAAAGGCGGTGCTGGCAAATCAACCCTCACGAAGTTGCTGGCATCGGCTGTCGCTCATTCCAAAAAAAAATGCCTCGTGATTGACCTCGATCCCGCAGAAGACATTCTCAAATGGTGGACGCGAGCTGAAAGCAAAGGCCACTACGACGAAAAGATCATGGTCCGGTCTACAGTCGTTGCCGAGGATCTTTATGACATTGTGGCCAAGCACGATGATGCTGTTGATTTTATCATAATCGACACGAAAGGAGAGGGCGCTGAATGGGCAGATGACCTTGCCGGTGTCGTGGATCGCATCGTGGTGCCATGCACGAATGCGAACCCAGATCGGGACCGCACACGCGAGACGATTGATTGGTATGATGACCTGAAGAAGCGTGTCGCTTCTCCGGATCAGCTCCCCCCGTTGCAAGTGGTTCTGACGCGCGTTCCACCGGTCATGGTCCGTCATAAACGAGACATGCCCAAGCCCAAGGAAATAACCGGTCGTGATTTCGAGCGGCATTACGAGATCGTGTCAGAGTTCAATCCGCTGGTCACGATGGTTCCTGAAAGACCGCAATATCGGGAAATGGATGAACAGGGATTATTGGGCGGCATCATGGAACGGTGTCGCAATGGACAATGGAGCGACAAAGGGCAGGCGCTTCACTACGAAAGCGCCCTGGCTCACGCAATCGACCTGATGAACAATATCATTGAAGGTTCCAAAATGGAGCAGACCCATGGCGCGTGAAAGAATAAAGACATTGCGTCCCGACGCGACAGGCTTTGGCAAGACGGTCACATCAGGACAGGGCCGCCCTCAGCTTGGAACGATCAGTGAGGATGCGATCGAGAGCTTCAAGGCCAAGTCCGCAGCAACACCGGCTGCAGTGGAACCCACGGTTCACACGAGCCGCGAAGATACGAGCCAGTCAGAGCCAACCGAACCTTCAAAAGCACCTGAACGGAATCCCTTGGACGTTCAACGTGAACCAGACAAAACAACGAAAGAGAAACCGCGCATGCCCTCAAATAGGCTGGCCAGCCTCGTCGTTCCGCAACGGGCCGGATCAAAGCCGGGATCACCCTATTCGCTTCGCCTGCGCGTGCTACAGCGACATGCCGATGCGCTTGAGAGACTTGAAGCCAATGGCATTCCCCGCGCGACGGTCCTGAAAGCGGCTTATGCCAACATGCCTGAAATAGCGATTGAACCTCGCTATGTCCCGCAATCGACAGAGGCCAGTGGTGGCGCAGAATGGAGCCATCGGGTCACGACAAAGATTGAGCAGAAAACTGTCCGGGAAATTGCCGCCACCGTGAAAAATGGTAGTAAGGCGCCAAAATCGGCGCTTATCCTTGGCCAGATCGAACCAGCATGGTTTTCAGCGTTGGATACGACCATCAAGGAATTTTACGAATGAAGATTCTTGTGGCTGTTAGCATTTTCGGCCTTGCGGCCGGACCGGCATTTGCCTGGAACCATCAAACCGATTTTCGTGGCCTTGAGATTTATGACCATGAAACCGGAACGGTTGACCTTCAGGTCATATGTGATCCGAATGGCGCATTTATTCCGCCGATATTTTCCGCAGAGGTTGCATTCAATGGCATCGCCTATGAGGGCGATATGGCCTTGAAGACAGATGCTGGCACTTTCACTGCTCAAGCGGTCAATGGCGGCGTATCCGCGAAGGATGCGGCAGGCTGGGAAAATCTTGTAAAGGCCTTCCGTAGTAGTGCTAAAATTGAACTGACTGCTGGTAATCAAACCTACAAAATAGATACCGGAACACCTTTCCCGGTATCTTGCGGGGCAGCCGAGTAAAGCTGACCCAAAGCCCCCCTTTGGAGCTTCTGTCTTTCCTCCGGCATCGCCTGTCTGACCAAGTTGGATTTGTCCATCCGTGGCCCGCCCTGGGCCACGGGCTTGCAGACCGCGAACGGAACGGCCCCCATAGAGCGAAGGGACGTGAGTGGGCTGTGGTCAAATCCATCCTGTAAAGCGGCACCTTTCCTCATGCACCCGCGGCGGCGCAGCTGCCGCCCAAAGCCGCCGCCAGGCGGCGTCTGCGTGAAACGCACAAGGATCATATGGCGCGGCTTGCCGCGCTGCGATGTAAGGCGAAGCCTCGGGCGGGCGCGCTGGTGGCGAAGCTGCCAGCGCGCCCGCCCGACATTCTCCCTGCGCGCCAGGGCAGAAGGGTAGGGCAGGGGGGTCAGCAGACCCCCACAAACCTCTCGCCACCTTGGCTATCTATCTCATAGATCAGAACGGGCGATCCGATCCGGTCGGCACGGCGTCTGCCGCGCCGCTCCGCCTCCGTCAACGTGGCGCACGGAATGGGTAGGTCGTCCGGATGGTCGCGGATTTCGTAGGTCACAGCGCGATCCTCTTTTTCACGTTCCCGTCCCGGTCCAGCCAACCACGCGCCTCCGCACAACCGATGCAGATGCAGGTTCCGGCTCCCCCGACCGTGACAGGGGCCAGATAGACCGGGGGATTGGTCGTGCCGCATTTGCGGCACGACAGCTCAGGCAGGGGGCCGCTCACGCGGCTGCCCTTTCTTCTTCGACGTGCTGCTGCTTGGTCAGCAGGTCGGCGGCTTTCTGGGCCTCGCTGGCGGCTTTGAAGATCAGGCGCTTGTCGTCGTTCAAGGCGCGCAGCCAGCTTTTCAGATAAGCCCCGGATTGTGCAAAATCGGGGGTCAGGCCAAGCTGCGCGCAGACCATGCAGTTGCCGATTTCGGCAATCAGTTCCTCGAACGCATAAGCCTTGCGATCTGTAAAACGGGAAAAGCGGTCAAGGCGGGTGCTGTGTCCGGTCCAGTGCGTCTTATGCCGAGGTCGGCATAACACGCATAATGCCGAGGTTCGGATTATGCCGCGCCGATCTGCCGGACCTGTTGGGTTGCGGTTAGACCGGCGCGGCGTGTCGGCATAAAAACGTTGGCGACAAACAGCAGCCGTTCGAACTCAACGCGGCGAAAGGTGTTGAGAGCCCTTTGCGGTCATTCGGGTCCTAGCGTTGGAACCGTAACCAAATACACTAGGGCCTTCGGACGAGATAGGGATCAATCCGAACAGTTCTCACTTGATTATTCGTGGACGAACTTTGATCAACCTGCAAAATGGTTCGCCCTTTGGGACTGCATGTCGCGAGCGAGGTTTAGGAATGCCTCGACTGGGCGAAGGCTCTGGTTAGATCGAAGGCAAAAGGCATATTCGGGAAAGAAATCGGTGATCTCGCGTATCTTTACGCGGCACACGCGATCGGCACGCGTCGAGGCGGCGTCGAACATAAAGCCAATGCCGATGCCTTGCGCGCAAGCTTCGTAAATCGCTTCGCGCGATTCCAGCCAGAGGAGGGGCTGCGGCCGGAGGCCCGATTTAGTTAGAACGCCGTTCAGGCGCTTCTGGGTCTGAGATTGCCCGCTGCGGAACAGAAGCGGGTGATCCATCAATTCGCTCAGGCTCACCTCCTGCCGGCGGGACAGGGGATGGCCCTCGGGGATCAGGGCCACCAGCGACTGCTCGAACAGCGCCTCGCGAAAGATGTCGTCCGCCTGCGGCGCTTCGGTCAGTATGCCAAGATCGCATTTCCTGTCCCTGACCGCATTCACGACATGCTGCCAGTTGCCGAAATGCATCGCCAGTCGGACACCGGGATAATGCGCGCGAAAGGCCGCGATCAGCGACATGGCTGGCCCCGGTGCGCCAGCTGCGATGACTAGCTCGCCAATGGTCAGCGTGCGGGCGGAGTGGAGAATCACCGCCGCTTCCTTTTCCGTGTCACGCATCTGACGGGTGTGGCGGTAAAGCCTTTCCCCGATCGCCGTCAGTTCCGCGCCCGTGCCTACCCGGTCGAACAGGCGCACGTCATGCGCCTCCTCCAGTGCGCGAACCTGCGCGGTGATCGCGGGTTGCGACACCGCCAACGCCTTAGCCGCGCGGGAAAAGCTGCCTGTCGCGGCAACCTCGTTGAATGCGCGTATCTGGCTGGCGGTGGGGCGTTTCATGGCGGCTCCAAGCGATGTCGAAGCATAACCTAAATTTATATCATGTCATAAAAGTTACAACTGCATCGCCTATGCCCGCCACGACAGCGAAAGGACTTCATCGTGGCGACGGTAACACTCAGGGGTATTCAGAAATCCTTCAAGGACGCCGAAATCCTGCGCGGCATCGATCTGGACATTGCCGAGGGCGAGTTCGTCTCGCTTGTCGGGCCATCGGGATGCGGCAAGTCCACGCTGCTGCGGATCATCGCCGGGCTGGAGGGTGCAACGGCGGGCGAGGTGCTGCTGGACGGCGTGTCCGTATCGGGCATGCGGGCGGCGGACCGCAACCTGTCGATGGTGTTCCAGTCCTATGCCCTCTACCCGCATCTGACCGTGGCCGAGAATATCGCCGTGCCGCTGCGGATGCGCCGTCTGAACCGCTGGCAGCGTCTGCCGCTGGTCGGGGGCTTCATGGGCGGTGCGGCGGCGCGGTCCATTGCCGCCGATGTGCAGCGCGCCGCCGAGATGCTGGAGATCGGCCCGCTGCTGGATCGCCGCCCGGGCGAGATGTCCGGCGGGCAGCGCCAGCGCGTGGCTCTGGCCCGTGCGCTGGTGCGCGATCCGGCGGCTTTCCTGCTGGACGAGCCGTTGTCGAACCTCGACGCCAAGCTGCGCGCCCACACCCGGACCGAGATCACCGAGCTTCATCGCAAGCTGGGCGCGACGTTCATCTACGTCACCCACGATCAGGTCGAGGCGATGACCATGTCCGACCGCATCGCCGTGATGATGGGGGGCGAGATCCTGCAATGCGACACGCCCGCCCAAATCTATGCCGATCCCTGTGATCTGCGGGTGGCGGAGTTTGTGGGCTCGCCGCGTATCAACGTCATTCCCGCCGAGGCGGATAAGGATGGCCGCATCTCCATCCCCGGCTGCCCCTTGCCACTGCGCCATACGGGCCGCGCCACCTTGCGGTTGGCTCTGCGCCCCGAGGCGCTGTTTCTGACCGAAAGCAGTGCCAAGCTGCGCGGCAAGGTCGCGCATGTGGAGAATATGGGCCATGAATTCGTGGTCCAGATCGCGGTGCCCGAGCTTCCCGACTGCCTTGTGCTGCGAACGTCCGCCCAAGCTGTCGTCGGGGATGCGGTGGGCATCGGTTTCGATCCCGGCCGCGCGCTGATTTTCGACGCGATGGGCGGACGCTGCCGGAACGTGACCGCGCAAGTTTTCGCATGACCCAAGGGCGTATCGCTTTCCTATTGGGTGCGCCCGCGCTGGCGCTGATGCTGGTGATCCTGATCCTGCCGATCCTTGCGGCGGTGGTTCTCAGCTTCACCGACTATTCGCTGGGCGCGGCAGGGCTGACATGGGTGGGGCTGGAAAATTACGCCCGCATCTTCGGGAGTTCCACCTATGAGAAGATGCTGGTCGCCACGGCGACATACGTTGCGGTGGTGGTGCCAGCATCGATCGGTCTGGGCCTTGGCGCCGCGCTGCTAATCCAGTCCTTGTCACGCGGGGCGGCGTTCTACAAATCGGTCTATTTCCTGCCGGTCATGGCAACGCTTCTGGCAATGACGATCGTGTGGCAGATGATGCTGCACCCGACCATCGGCGTGGTGAACCGCAGCCTCCTGGCGGTCTGCGGCGTGCTGCCCGAAGGGGTCTGCCCCGATCAGATGCCGCTTTGGCTGGGCGACCGAAACTATGCGATCTGGGTCACCTGTTTCATCGGCGTCTGGCAGGGCTTCGGGTTCAACATGGTGCTGTATCTGGCGGGCCTGTCCGGCGTCTCGCGCGAGCTTTACGGCGCGGCGGAGATGGACGGCGCAAGATCGGGGTGGGAGCGGTTCCGGCTGGTCACATGGCCTGCGCTGCGCCCCACCACGACCTTTGTGCTGATCACCACCTTCATCCGCGCCTTCCAGACCTTCGACACGGTAGAGGTGCTGTTTTCGCCCGGCGGGGGGCCGTCAAAGTCGGTCTATCTGATGATGTTCGCCATCTATGAAAAGGGGATCGTGCAGAACCTTGTCGGCATCGGCGCGGCGATCACCGTGTTGTTCCTGATCTCTGTCATGGCGCTGACGCTGCTGCAACGCCGCCTCACGGAACGGAGGGCCTGATTCATGACCCAAATCCTGAAACATCTGGTGCTGCTGATCGGCGGCTTTGTCGTGCTGGCACCCTTTGCCGTCATGCTCAGCTATTCGCTGAAATCCCCGTCCGAAATCGAGACCGGCACCGGCGGGCTGTTCGGCGCGCAGGCCCCGATGCTGGACACGATGTGCATGGCCCGCAGCCAGCCCGACCGCGCCGCGATGGATGCTGCCCGCGCCGCTAGTCCCGGCCAAACCGATGACGCGATCATGGCGCAGTTGGAGCAGGGCCGCGAGGCTGCATGCACCACCCGCCCCGCCGTTTTCAACTACACCAAGGCCTTCACCGAGGCGCCCTTGCTGAGATACCTGCTGAACGGGCTGATCGTGACCGTGTCGATCTTTGTGATACAGGTCATCGTGGCACTGCCCGCCGCCTATGCGCTGACAAAATTGCGGTTCTGGGGCCGGGATGCGGCATTTGCACTGGTGCTGTTCTGCCTGCTGATCCCGGTGAACGCGGTGGCGCTGCCGCTCTATCTGGGGCTGGCGAAGCTGGGGCTGACCAACAGCTATGCCGCGCTGGTGATCCCGTGGACCATTTCGGCCTTCGGCATCTTCCTCATGCGCCAGTTCTTCCAAAGCGTGCCCGACGATCTGGTCGATGCCGCGCGGATGGATGGAATGGGCGAATTCGCCATCGTCTGGCGCGTGATGCTGCCAACCGCGATCCCCGCGCTGATCGCCTTTGCCATCTTTTCCATCACTGCGCATTGGAACGATTATTTCTGGCCGCGCATCGTCATCACGGGCGATCGTGATCTGTTCACCCCGCCGCTGGGCCTGCGCGAGTTTCAGGCCGGCGCCGACGGCAGCCTTTATGGCCCGATGATGGCCACCGCGACCATCATCGTCATCCCCCTCATCGCCGCGTTCCTTTTGGCGCAGCGCCGCTTCATCGAAGGCATCGCGCTTTCGGGAATGAAATGACCCCCCACCCGGAGACTAAAATGAAACGCCTTTTCCTTCTTGCCGGGCTGATGCTCTCGGCCACCACGGTCCATGCGCAGGACAAGGTGACAATCGAATTCGTCTACCCTTACTCCGCGATCTTCGACGTCACCTATGAGGCGATCCTGCCCCGCTTCCAAGAGGCGCATCCGAACATCGAGGTGAAGTTCCGCGCCTCCTATGAGGAATACGAGGATGCGTCGAACACCATCCTACGCGAGGCCGTGTCGGGCAACCTGCCGGACGTGACGATGCAGGGTCTGAACCGCCAGCAGATCCTAGTAGAAAATGACATCGCCCAGCCGCTGGACCCGTTCATCGCCAAGGAGGCCGATTTCGAGGTCGAAGGCTATCACCCTGCGATGCTGCAACTTTCGACCTTCGACGATCAGGTGTATGGCCTGCCCTTCTCGGTCTCGCTTCCCGTCGGGTTCTACAACACTGCGATGATGCAGGATGCCGGGATCGACGGCTTTCCCGCTACATGGGACGAAGTGATCGCCGCTTGCGGAACATTGCGCGAGGCGGGCTACGAGAATCCGATCTTTTGGGATTGGCAGATCACCGGCAACTGGCTGTTCCAGGCGCTGATGTGGTCGCAGGACAAGCCCATCGTCGAAGGCAACGCAATGACGCTGGACAGCCCCGAGGCACTGGTTGCCTTGCAGACGATCCAGAAGATCGTAAACGAATGCGGCATGAAGAACCTGTCGGTCGAGGAAGCGATCACCTCCTTCACCTCCGGAGAGATTCCGATGCTCTTCTCCTCGACCTCCTATGTCGGGCGTATCTCGCGTGGGAACGCGGATCTGGCATTCACGACGGCATCCTTCCCCGGCATCGACGGCGCCCCTCTGGGCCTGCCCGCGGGCGGGAATGCGGCGATGATGACCTCGACCTCGGACGATCCGGCGGTGCGGGCGGCGGCATGGGAATGGATCAAGTTTCTGACCTCGGGCGAAGGGGCAGCCGATGTGGCGCGCACCACGGGCTACATGCCGCCCAACCGCGCCGCGAACGAGCTGATCCTTGCCGATTTCTATGACCGCTACCCCGAGAAGGCATCGGCGGTGGAGCAGCTGCCGCTGATGCGCGAATGGCAAGCCTATCCGGGCGCGAACGGCCTTGCGATCACGCAGGTCATCTATGACGGGCTGGAGCGCCTGGTGACGGGCGAGCAGCCCGACATGGAAGAACTGCAGCAGGAACTGGTGGATGAGGTTGCGGAGCTTCTGCCGCACTGATCCCGAACCCGCGGGTCGCGCGCCTGCGTGACCGGCATCCCGGAGAGACATGATGAAATTCATCCACCTGACCGACACCCACGTGATCGGCGGCGGTCGCCGCCTGTTCGGGGCCGACCCGTCCCGCCGCCTCGCGCTTGCGGTCGAGAGCATAAACCGCGATCACGCCGATGCCGACTTCACCGTCGTTACGGGTGATCTGACCCATTGGGGCGACGCCGACGCCTACGCCGCCTTTACCCGCGCCATCGCAGGGCTGAAGACGCCGCTCGTGCTGATGGTCGGCAACCATGACGACACACCGTCCTTTGCCGCCGTCTTTCCGGCCATACCGCGCGACGAAAACGGCTTCGTCCAGTCCGCGCGGCAGACCGAGGCCGGGCTGTGCCTGTTTCTCGATACCCGGGTGGACGGCACCCATGCAGGCGGCTATTGCCCTGCGCGGCTGGACTGGCTGCAACGGCAGCTTGCGGGCAGCGAGGGTCCGGTCCTTCTGTTCATGCACCACCCTCCCTTCGACGTGGGCATCCGCGCGATGGACGACATCCGCATGCAGGACGCCGAGGCGTTCCACGCCGTCATCGCACCGCACACCCACCGCATCCGGCACCTGTTCTTCGGCCACGTCCACCGGGCGATCTTCGGCAACTGGCGCGGGCTTTCATTCTCGTGCATGCGCGGGCTGAACCATCAGGTTGCATTGGACCTGTCCAGCGACGTGATACAGGGCGATCTGGCCCAGCCTGCCTATGGCGTTGTGCTGGCCGATGCCGACCGCGTCGTGGTCCATATGCACGAATTCGCTTCGCGCGCGCCGACATTTCCGCTGATGGCCCCCGAGGGCGACCTGTCCGAGGATTACTCCACGGCAATGCGGCACGAAGGATTCATCGACCTGTGACGAATGCCGATGATCACCGTGCTCTGGTCGCAGGTGCGCGGCGCATCCTGTGCGACATCGACGGCTGCCTGATCCGAGGGGGGCAGACGATCGACGGGGCCGCCGCGTTCGTTGATGCGGTGCGCGACAGGTTGGCGCTTGTCTCCAACAACTCGACCGATACGGCAACGGGCCTGTCGGACCGCTTGGCCCGGATCGGCATCGAGGTGCCGGCGACGCAGATTTTCCTGGCCGGAGAACAAACCCTGCTTCATGTGCAAACGGCTTATCCCGACGCCCGCATCCGGCTGATCGCCACGGATGCGATGCGCGACCGGGCCGAGACGCTGGGTCTGCACCTTACGTCGGAGCGGCCGGATCTGATCGTGCTGTGCCGTGCACCCGACACGACGCTGGCGGAACTGGAATCCGTGCTAGTCCAGATCACACAAGGTGTTCCGATAGTCGCAGCCAACCCCGATCTGACGCATCCCGGCGCTGCGGGTCCGGCCATCGAAACGGGTGCAGTCGCTGGGCTGCTCCGGGCCTGCCGCCCCGGCCTCGCGATCCCCTTCATCGGTAAGCCAGCCGCGCCGCTTTTCCTTCGCGGTCTGCGGAATGCGTCGCCCGACGAGGCGATCATGGTCGGCGATAATCCTGAAACTGACATCAACGGCGCCGAGCAATTAGGAATCCCCACGCTTCTAATCCATCCCGACAAGAGTATGGGTCCGACGATCAGAAGCCTGATCTAGCGAGATTGCCGATACCTCGAGTTGCCAGCCCCTTGGGGCCGAGAATCAAAGTCGCGAACGATCATGACCAAACGAAGTCGATATCTTGCAGCCCTTGGCGCCCATCTCGCAGTCGATTCTTGAGACATCAGAGATGCTGCCTCGATCGCTGCCATTTTCGCGATCTCGGCGGCGTTCTTCTCTGCGTTTTGGCCAGAATGATTACCGTGGCGCGGGGCAGATCGCTACGAAACCGCATAAGGGTGCGAAGTCGGGTATCACTGGGAATGTCCGGATTGTCCCAATAGTGTCGATCTATCCTTGTCCCGTGAGCGTCCGCTTTGGTGATCTGGCATAAGTACAACCTTCAACCAACTGAAGGACAAGTTTATGAAAACGAAAACTTCTCGCGCGAACCGATCTCGCCCAAATCCGATCAACCACGTTGCCCACTTCGCCGAACGCATCGAATCTGAAGGGTACGGCAAGGGATCAATTGCGAAATACAGGTCGAATGCACAAGCTCTCAGAGAGGCATTGGTATCTGCAAAAGTCACCCCAGCTGACTTAACTGATGAGCTTATGGACCAGCTTGCGCGTGCAATCGTCGATGCCGCGTCGGCTAAAGACAAGAGCCATTGCTTATACCGACTTAATCGGTTCAGGGATTACCTGATCGAGAATGCGGCCGCTCCAGCGCGCGCCATACCGCCGCTCGACATGTCACCAAGGGCAGTGCTTAAAAGGGAGTACGAAGCGTACTTGCGGGTTCAGCGCGGCCTTTCCGAGGACACAATCTACCACTGCCTGCGGTTCTATGACCGGTTCCTAAACGCGAAGTTCGGCACCGGTTTGGGAGATCTCAACAGCGTCAAGCCTGACGACATCACCGGGTTCATCCTTCGAATGCGAGAGGCGCAATATGCGCCACGTGACAAAACCGGCCCGTCCCATCTGCGCAACCTGTTTCAGTTCCTGTTTTGGAGTGGAAAGACGGAGCGAAACCTAAGCAACGCCGTGCCTAAGTCTCGGCAGCCGAAGCCGACAGGCATTCCGAGGTATCTGGAGCCGGGACAGGTCAACCGGCTCATCGAGGTGGTGCGCGGCCAGAAGAAAACGGGCCGACGCAATTATGCAATGCTGATGCTGGTCGCTCGGCTGGGCCTTCGCCCTCCGGAGGTAACGGCGATAGAATTAGACGATATCGACTGGCGTGGTGGTAAAATCCTAATCCGTGGCAAGTGGCAATTGCATGATCAAATGCCGATGTCAGCGGAGATTGGTGAGGCGATTGTCGATTACATCAAGAATGAGCGCCGGGGGCCGGATCGCGCGCTGTTCGTGTCAGTAAAGCCGCCGTTCAAGAGGTTCAAGGACGCACAAATTCTGCGCTGGATTTTGCGGGATGCCTATGATGCGACCGGCATCAGTCCGCCGCAAGCCTATATTGGCACGCACATTCTGCGGCACAGCTTGGCCACCGACATGCTGCGAAAAGGCGCGTCGCTTGCCGAGATCGGGGATGTGCTGCGACACCGGTCTGCGAAGAACACGACAATATATGCGCAACATGATGTCGATGCCTTGCGCTCGATTTCACGTCCTTGGCCAACGGCGGAGGAAGTGAAATGAAGAAGCTGTCTCAACGACTTGATCAATATCTCGCCCTTCGGCGTTCGATGGGATTTGATTTGTCCTTTGAGGAACGGGTCCTCCGCAAGTTCGTCAGCTTTGCCAATGACAACGGGTTCCAGATCATCTCGACGCAGTTGTTCCTTGATTGGAAGGCAAGCTACGGCAGTGCGGACAACAACACATGGTCTCATCGCCTCGGCATGGTGCGCCAGTTTGCCTTTTGGCTTGCAGAGCACGACGATCGGACCGAAGTCCCGTCCAGCCAACTCGTCATCGGCCGATACCGAAGGCGCGTCCCCTACATCTATGCGCCCAGTCAAATCGTAGCCATTGTCGACGAAGCCGGGCGACTGCCTTCGCCCTACGGCCTTCGGGCCGCTTTGTGGCAGACCCTGTTCGGTTTGATAGCTGTAACGGGCATGCGGGTGAATGAAGCTCTGTCTCTGAGCCGGCAGGACGTGGATCTTGACCATGCCGTCCTGACGCTCAGAAACACGAAGAATGGTAAGGATCGGCAGTTGCCCGTCAACGGTGATACCGCCCATCGGCTCGCCCATTATGCCAAGCTGCGGGATCGGCTGGTAGCGCACCAGTCGTCGGCGTTCTTCATCAAAGAAGATGGCGAACCGGCGGGAGATTGCGGGGCACGCTACAACTTTGCGCAAGTCAGCAGAAACATAGGCCTTCGTTCGCCGCAAGCCTTCAACCGACACGGCGATGGACCGCGCATCCATGACTTGCGGCACACATTTGCCGTCTACACCATCTTGGATTGGTTCCGCGATGGTCGGGACATTGAGGCCGAAATGTACAAACTCAGCACCTATCTCGGCCATTCCGAGCCAAAGAACACGTTCTGGTATATCGAAGCCGTGCCCGAGCTGATGCAGTTGGCGGCGGCGCGGGCCGAAAAACGTGTACTGGAGGGCGCGTCATGATTGCAACCTATCCATTGCCCATCTACGTGCAGCGGTTCTTCACCGAGCGGCTGTTGACCCAGATGCAGGCCAGCCCAAACACGATCGCCAGCTATCGCGACACTTTCCGGCTTCTGCTGAAATACGCAACAGCAGAGACCAGGTTGCCACCGACTGAACTGCATGTGGCCCACATCGATGCCGAGATCATCGGACGGTTCTTGACGTTCTGCGAGGATGACCGCGGCAACAGCGCGCGAAGCCGGAACACTCGCCTAGCAGCGATCCGTTCGTTCTTCAAATATGTCGCGGGCTGTGAACCCCAGTTGCTGCATCATTGCCAGAAGGTGCTGGCGATGCCGTCCAAACGTCACACAAAACGCGTCGTGGACTTCCTGAGCCGTGACGAGATGGAGGTCTTACTGAAGGCACCTGACCAGACGACTTGGTTTGGGCGGCGCGATCGGGTGTTGCTCCTCACTATGCTACAGACGGGCTTGCGCGTATCAGAGGTAATCGACCTATGCGTCGGCGACGTCGATCTCGGCACCGGAGCGCATCTCAGATGCATGGGCAAGGGCCGAAAAGAACGCGCCACGCCCCTCCGGGCGGATAGTCGGGATGCTTTAAGAGCTTGGGTTTCCCAAATTAACGCCGCCCCGAGCAACCCCCTGTTCGCAACAATTCGGGGCGCACGGTTGAGCCGAGACGCGGTTGAACGGATAGTTCGGAAGCACTCAGGTACCGCCGCTTTGACTAGTTCGACGTTCAGATCGAAACGCGTTACGCCGCACGTCTTGCGCCATACCGCAGCAATGCAGCTTCTACAGAGTGGCGTGGACCGAACAATTATTGCTCTCTGGCTGGGCCATGAATCAGTCGAGACGACGCAGGTCTACATCCATGCTGATATCGAACTGAAGGAAAAAGCGATGGCATTGACGAAACCGGTCGACAGCACGGGCGGACGATATCGACCGAGTGACGAACTCTTGGCATTCCTCGAAGGACTCTGAATTATGCCGACACGCCGCGCCGGCCTAACCGCAATCCAATAAGTCTAGCAGATCGGCGCGGCATAATCCGAACCTCGGCATTATGGCAAGCCTCATGCGCCAGCGTCCCATAATAGCCTGCCGCATCGTGAAAGGTGGCAATCGGGGGCATATGGATATGGTCGGCGGCGGGGTCGTAGTAGGCTTGCGGTTCATCGCTGGTACGAATTTCGGCCCCGGTCGCGGCAAAGAAAGCATCAAGCGCCGGGTCGGGTTCGGTCCCAAGATCGCGCGCGGCTTCGGCGGGGGTGCCATAGTATTCCGGGGCCAGCCCCTCGATCTGCTCGGCGTTGAACACGCTGTAAGATTTCAGGTAGGGCAGGCGGCGTTCCTCGCCGGTCTCTTTATCCTCGCGGTCAAACGTCCCGTATTTGACAACCGTGGCGCATTTCTCGCCCTTGCGGACCTGTCCGCCCGCTTCTTGCGCTTGGCGATAGGTGAACCAGAACGGGGCGCGATAGCCTTTGGAGTCGGCGGCAAGCCACAGCATCAGGACATTGATGCCGGAATAGGGTTCGCCGTTGCTGCGCAGCGGGAACGGTGCGCCGCCCTTCTCGCCGGTCCAAGGCTTGCGCCATGCGGGGGTGCCGGACTCGATGCTGGCAATGATGCTGTCGGTGACGTGCTGGTAGAGGTCGAACGATTTAGCCATTTGGCTTTCCTTTCTTTTGCGACGATCCCGCCCGGTCTTTGCGCCGTGGTCGGGTGCCCAAAATGGGCGAGGGGTCAGGCGAGGAAGCGCGAAGCGCGCCCCTCTCCTGAACCCTTGCCTCCCGGCGAGGGCAGGGGGGGAACCGCCGCAATGGGAAAATCCAGCGGACAAGGGGGTGGTGCGGCCCGCAGCGCGAAGCGCGAGGACACGGCCCCGCAGGACGTGCAGCATTTTCCCGTTGCGGTGGGGGACCGGCGGTCCCCTGACGGACAGGCGCGCAGCGCCTGGCCCAACAAAGGCAGGGGGCGTTTGGCTTGTCCAAATCCCCCCTGCGTCTCGATCGCCGCGCTCGGCGCGGGGATCTCGCTATTCTGAAAGAGGCCGCGGTGGCTCTGTGCCGCAGCTGCCGCAAGCCGCACCCGGTTGCCCACAGGCCCTTGCTCAATCCTTGACGTCTCGCGCGGGCCTGCTGCGGTCCCGCGCCTTCACTCCCAAGGTCGTTCCCTGCACGCGACTGGACAACCGGGTGCGCCCTGCGTCAGCGGTCCCGCCCGTCAGGGACGAGATGGGCGGGGCAGGGCGCCCAGGACCGGTGTGCGGGGGGATGGCTCGGGACGAGACATTCAACCGTGCAGCGCAGCCGGGCGCATCGCCCCGACCAGCTCGGGTGGAGGCCGGTCTTGCCGGCCGGAACCGGGGGCGCGGCCCGAAGGGGACGCCCGAAAGCTTGTGAGTATTTCTAGCAGATCGTACTCAAAAGGCAGATAGAGGTCAAAAAGTGATATTTTTTCCTCGACTACAAAAAACGTCTCTAGAAACGCATTTCAATATCAACAGACCTACCACACAAGGCACCTTCTTTGATCTTGGAGTTTAGGATCGCTATGCGCTGCATGTGGATTGTATAGGAAGGCACTATATGGCAAAGCCAGATAATAATATTCTTCATAAACAAGAGTTCGCAAGACTAGTCTTGGCAGTATTCACAGCATTTTTTGTTGGGTTTATCTTAGCAATGTTTCTAGGCGAGGCGGATAAACTATCTCATGAATGGGCGTCTATACTAGTGTCAGCAATCGCAGCAGCTATTAGTGGGTACGCTGTTTACTTAGTAAATAAAACACTACAAGCAACTAGGGATATGGCTGATAGCCAAAAACACATTGGAAACTTACAAACGCGAGCATGGTTATCATACGATGACGCTGAGGTAATCGCCCATCCTGGTGGGCTTATCGAATTTGTAGCGTGCATCCGAAACTATGGAGCCACACCAGCAAAGAACATTAATATAAGCTGCCAAGCCATAATATTGGGCCTCCCTACTTATCTCGTTTCTGAAGACGAAGAACATGTAGAGTTAATTGACCTACCGCCCAATAAAGGTGCGACATGTTCAACAGGAATGTTTGAAATACCAGATGGCTTTGGCGCATTAATGCGCGTGGGATGGAATTACAAGACTACTTCAAGATATGATGATGACAACGGCAGTATATTCCTTCTATTAAAAGTTATAGATGGCAAAAAGCAACTGCAGCCTCTTACTCAATCGGATTTCTATAATTTGGACATTGAGTGCAATTGTAACTCTAAACAAATTATAAAAGATTTTCTTAATCAGCAACTTATAGACATAAACATTCAAATTGACCCGAAGGAGCAGTTATAATAAATTTCCCTTTGGCTAATATACAACGGTAACTAAAGAAAAATGGCCCCGCCGAAGCGGGGCCTAAGTCACTCCGTCGCAAAAAGGAGTAGGTTTTGCCTAGCACTTCTGAAGGGTCAGCACCACGGTATTGATGCGGACTCCCACGCTGGCGAAGCTCTCGGGCGGCAGGTCGCGCCACTGGTGGCACCGATAGCCGCGCGGGGAATGCTGTGCTGCCCATGCCCGGAACCGCTCATGCTTGGCGGTCGATCCGACCTCGGCGGACGCGGGCAGGATCGCGCGCAGCTCGCCGCCCGGCGCAAGGAAGTCCCATGCGTGTTTGACGTGATCCATAAAATGCGTGCCCGAAAACGGCGGATTCATCAGGATCAGGTCATAGACCGGCGCAGGCGTGACCTTTAGGAAATTTGCGCAATGAACCTTGAGCGCAGGGTGGGCCATGCCCCGCAATGCCGCCGCCCGGTCAGGGTGGATTTCGATAGCGTCCACGGTCGCGCCCATCTTCAAGACGGGCCGGACGATGGCGCCGATACCGGCGCTTGGCTCCAGAACACGGGTGCCCGCCTTGATCGGCAGATCAGAAAGCAATTCTTCGACCGTCGCCGCAGGCGTCGGGTAGAAGGCAAGATCCTTGGCAACGGCAGTTCCGGTGCGGAAGTCGGCGGGCTGCTCGTCGGCCCCGGCGGCATCGGCCAGCACTTCGCCGTAATAGCTCGCCAGGACCTGATTGACCTTCCGCAGCAGGTCCGCATCCTTGACCCACAGGTGCAGGTTGCCGTTCTTGAAGCATCGGGCCGTGAAATACTCGGTCTCGATCTCGGTTTGCCGCGCGCCCCATCCGCCGCGCCGGGCGGCATTGATCGCGCCCTCAAGATCGCCGTAGCTCCGCTGCCCGGACAGTTGCGAAAACACCCGCTCGACGTCCGCCAAGGTGCGTCGCATCTGTTCGCCCCTGCCGGAATAGGACCAGTAGCCGCCATCATCGAAAACCCATGTGAAGATCATGCGTTTGCCGATCTTGAAGGCGTCATGGCTCTTGAAAGCCGGGTCCAGTTCGGAAAAGGCGCGGGCCACGCCCCGCATGAAAATCAGGTCTGCATCGAGGGTCAGGCGTTCCAAGGTGGCGCGGATGTTCTCAAGCGTCGGCTCGGGCATGTCATCCGCCCCCATCTGCTTGTCCAGCTGGTCCCGCTCGGTGCGGTCCATGATTTCCTTGAGACGGCTTTCCTCAACGATCCGCAGCCAGATTGCGGCATCGAGGGTGCGCTTGTACCGGGCCAGGACGGCAACAGGATCGAAGGCGGAAAACAGGTCCGATTTCACGGCTTCGTTGTCGCTGTAGTGCAGGTAGCAGGAATGTCCCGCGGTAGCGCCCTTGGCCGTCTCGGCCGCGTCCAGTGCCCGGCTGTAGCCGTCCGACAGGGTGCCGATGGCGTCCTGCATCTGGGTCAGCGCGGCCTCACGGGCGGCGCAAATGCTCATGATGTTCATCGGTGCGACCAGTGCGCCGGCGCTGAAGGTGGTGCGGGTGTTCATGCTGCTGCCTCGTTCTCGATGGCTTCAAGGATTTGCTCGCGCAGCTCGGACAGCGGGTGCGCGTCGAAGTCGTTACCGCGAAAATCCTCCGGGTTGTCGTATCCGGGAATTTCGTCGTGGATGTGTTCGGCCAGACGGTCGGCAAGATCGGCCAGCGTCCCGGCGACAGTGACAGTCTCAAGGTCGGCATACTCGAACCGGGCTGCTGTGTTCTCGGACAAAGCGGCCAAGGCAAGGCCCGCATCGTCGGCCTCGGCGTCATGGACAAGCCGCCAGCCTGCGCCGGTGTCGCCATAGATCGACCAGAAAGCCCGGCCTGCAGGGCTGCAAACCTCGATGGCTTCCGCATCCGTGCCCTCGCGGATCATCCTGACCGGCGACACGCGAAAGTCGGTGAAGGTGGCGGGGGTATCCCCCGCCACAAAACCGTTGAAGGAAAACCCGCTCATGCCGTTGCCTCCTGCTTTGCCGCAAAGGCATCGAGCATCAGGTAAAGAGTCTCCATCGCGGGCGGATCGCCATAGACGACCGTGCGCCCGACAAGTTCGGGGTCGGCTTCACACTTGGCCCGAACGGGCAAATCGTGATCCAGATAGGCGTTCACGGTGAAACGGAATTTCCCGGTCCCGGCGTCGTAGAAATAGACGTGCCACTTCACCAGCTGGTCGGGGTTCTCGTTGGCTTCCGCAAACAGTTCTTCCGCTGCGATCCGCTGAACCTCCAAGGATCGGGCGCAATCGCGAATGAAACCATTGCTTTTCGGCCCGCCAAAGGCCGCGCCTTCGCGGATGCCAAACGCGTTTCCGGGGCAACGCTCCCGCACAAGGCGGGCCAGGATTTGGGCACTCCGTGCGCTGCCCGTCGCTGCGACATAGGGGGCGGGGTGCATGTCGATCTGCACGACAGAAAAACGGGTCATCTGCGGCTCCCTCACTGGCTCAGTGCCGAATAGGTGCCTTCATCCTCATAGCGGATGATGGCATCGCCGGTCTGGGACAGGCCGCCCCAGAAGGGGCCAAGGAAACCGGCAATCTTGGGCTGGCCCTGCAATTCGGTCCGCAGGTTCGTGCGGGTCTCGGTCCCGGTGATTTCGGTGCCCATGTCATCGACCCATGCGGCAAGGTCATCGGTCACAACGCGGCTCATGCCGCTGTCGTCGGTCATGGTGACGATTTCAAAAAGTGCCATTTGGCGTTCCTTTCTTTTGCGACGGTCCCGCCCGGTCTTTGCGCCGTGGTCGGGTGCCCAAAATGGGCTGGCAGGGTGCAGATAGTTCTGCCTTCAGCGGTGGGGAAAATTACGTGAAATCAGTGGGGCCTTTTCCCGATGCGAAGGCGGGACTGCCTTTCCTGTCACAAAGGTCTGCCTCTGATGGGCCGCGGCCCAATCTCTGGCCCGTGTTCCAAACTGGTCCGACATGTCGTGGCGCTCCTTCCTGTTCCGCCAGTGGCGAAGCCATCGCTGCTTTTCACTTTGGATGACCTCATGTCATCCGAAGGGCAA